>JAGVDT010000081.1 GCA_020058565.1 Minisyncoccota bacterium
GCGGCCGCGGCGCTCGAAGCTCCGGACGATGCCGCCCCTGCGGCGCTCCCGGCCACACGCGCATTGAGAGCAAGTCCCCGTGCCGTGCAGAGACTGTCAAAATATGTTGAAGGAATGATCAGCGACAAATAGCTGTTGGCCCACTGCCGCATACCGCACATGCTTTTAAAGACAGTGTTCGCAGTAATCCCCGGCGCTACAGTAAAACCAAACATCCCCGAAACCTGAGTGCCGCGCGAAGTATCGCGATTGCTAACCATCAAAGTGGCCACCGTCCCCTGCAAACGCAGGTCACCAGAGATTCCTTCAGCCGAGCCAAAAGGCGGACGCGGAGTGCTGTTAGCGGCGGTGCCACCAGGCACAACCGATCCGCTGCTCTGGGTGGAGCCGCCAAGGTCAATGGTGCCGTCGAGAAGCGAGCTGACCGAATTTGGATCGCTCGACGCGCCTGAATTTATGCCAGACCCTATGCCGTCGATTCCGCTTATCCCTCCCGTATTAGAACTGTCGAAAATGCTTGAATAATCATAGGTCGGGAAGCTGGATGAAAAATCATACCCTCCAGGACAGCCACTAGTGCTGGTAGAAGTAGTGGCAGCACTTGTAGGGCCTCCAAAACCGCAGGGCATATCTGTCGACGGCGAAGGCGGCATCGGCGGAGGAGGCATCGGTATCATGGGTATTTGCGGCTGACCTGCTGGAGAAGAAGCCTGGCATTTTTGCGTTGCGACACATTTCCCGGGAGTTATAAAACCACTCGTCTCATCAAAACAGTCGCAGCCAAACCTGTTTGATGGATCCGGCCTGCATCCTTTTGGCCCCAAACTTTGTCCGCACGGACAGGGCGGATCTGCTTTTGGCAAACACATGAGATCAGCCATGATGCCAGCAGCTTCAAGCCTCTGCGTCCCTACGGTGAATGCAGCCAAAAAACCAGTGAACAGCGCCAAGGCCACGATTACGCCGTACAAAAAACGAGTCGCGAACGTATCGCCTTCTCTCATATAGATAACTTATGGTAGCACGCTCAAACTAATGATTTGGTCAAAACAAACCTCTCAAGTGCATATTCCAAATCCTCTCCCCTGCGCCGCGCTTCATGAGGAAGAACCGCAAGGCTTGCGACGAGTTTTTCTGCACGAGTCTTGTCGTCGCCTCGCACGAGCATTTGCTTTGCTCCCCAAAACAAAAGCCCGTGTACCGCCTCTGGCGCGCCCCCCTTTGCCAATTCTCGCATCAACCCTACCCAAAGCGCTTTTCGGTCGCCTTTTTGCAAAGCATTGGATAGTGCAAAGATGGAATTGTCTTTTTCTTTTTTCGGCGCGTCATACTTTTCTGATTTTTCCGCGTATTTCTCTACCTGTTTGCGCGTAGCAGCATCAAGCGCCCCCTCTAGTACATAGAAATGCTCGTCTGACTTCCCCATCATCGGAAGTGCATCCAAAAGTTTCGAGCGCATTTCTTCATTTGCCCCGCCCAGGACGCTATCGAAAACTACGACGCGAGCTCCGCCAGCTGGCGGAGCAAACATCCCAGGACCTTGAAGCGCCGCCGACAAATCGGCGAGTGCATGTGCATCAGTGATTCTTAAAACATCGGCTTCTTTGGTCGCCTTTTCAAATGCTTTATTCAAAGCGATTCGCGCCTTGTCTCTGTCGGAACCGTGGAAGAAATACAGCATGGCTACAGCGTATAGCGTATAGCGTATAGCGTCCAGACAAAGGAAACATGAAGATTTCATGCCCTTTGTGGTAGTCTCTCGCGAGATAGACCAGGAGAGAGACATGTTCGCACTGCGTTTCTGCGGGGTATTGTGCCTACTGATAACAGCCGGGATTCTTTACCTGCTTGTCTGGGGCGACGAGTATACGCTTGCTTTTGTGTCGATCTTCATTAGCGAGCTCACGGGGATTAGTTCTGCTGCGGTCCCCATCATCCTGATCATCGTTGCGGGATTGTTTCTCGGAGCCAGCATATTGCTTTTATTTTGGCCTCAAGAAGCAAAAGAAGGAGACTGAGTCTACGTCAGACGACAACAACACCCGTAGCAGGTACTGCTACGGGTGTAAACATTATTCAGATCCGACGCATGTCGCCCCAATTTTTGCCGATCTTTGCCTCTGCGGTTATCGGAACTCCCGAAAGCCTCTCAACCGGAGCGACGTCTTCCATTACCTTGCGGATTTCGTGTGCAACGCTTTCAGCCATCCCTTCTTCTATTTCATAGACCAGCTCATCGTGTACCTGCATCACGAGCCGCACTTTTGCTTGCCCTGAGGGCTTCGAAGGGTCGCGCCAGCCCTTTTTCTCGATCATTTTGTCTGCCTCTACCATCGCGAGCTTAATGATGTCGGACTGCGTCCCCTGTATCGGCGCGTTCATTGCCATGCGCTCCGCCTGCGCGCGCATCTGCATCAGGGGCGATTTAAATCCTGGGAAATATCGGCGGCGGCCATAGAGCGTTTCGGTATAGCCAGTGCGCGCGGCATTGGCCTTTACGTTTTCGATCCACGAATGCAGATCGGCAAAGTTGGCAAAATAGTCCGAGAGGAATTTTGAAGCCTCTTCGCGGGAAACCCCGACGCCCAGGTTGAGGCGCAGGGCATTGACCCCCATACCATAGAGGATGCCGAAGTTAATGACCTTTGCTCGGCGGCGCATTTCTTTGTCTACGTGCTCTGGCGGCACGTTGAATACCTGCGCTGCGACAGCAGCATGCACATCGCCTCCGTCTTGGAAAACCTTGACCAGGTTTTTGTCGCCAGAAAGTCCCGCGGCAACGCGGAGCTCTATCTGCGAATAGTCGATAGACGCAAGCATGTTTCCCTTCTCCGCGATAAAGCCGTTACGAATGCGGCGACCGTACTCTGTCTTGATCGGAATATTTTGTACCCCGGGATTTTCCGATGCCATCCGGCCCGTAGCGGAACCCGCCTGGAGAAAAGTCGCATGAAGCCTGCCGTCCTCAGCGACAAGAGCCGGCATTTTTTCCACGTAGGTGCCTAAGAGCTTCGAGAGTTCTCGATACGAGAGGACATCTTCGACGATCGGATGCTCTTCAATGAGTTTAAGTAATTCTTCCTCTCGCGTAGTACGAGCTCCGGTTGCGGTTTTTTTCTGTTTGTCGGAAATTTTCAATTCGTCGTAGAGTACGACCCCCAGCTGCTTCGGAGAACTGATATTAAATTCATGCCCAGCATGCTTGTAGATCCGGTTAGCAATCTTTTCGAGCTCAGCGTTGTATTCCTTGGCAAGCTTGTGCAAATACGGCACATCGAGTGCTATACCGTCTCGTTTCATACGATGCACTATCGGTATCAAAGGCCGCTCTATTTTTTCGTACACCTCTTCGAGCTTCCCGGTTTCTCGCAGATCTTTAAATATTTTTTCCCGTGCTACGCCAAAATCCCGCGTGTCGCCATAGGCAAGCACATCTTCGAGCGTAGGGTTGGTATAGTCGCTGCGCAAAAGCCAGAGGGCTATAGAAGTTTCCTCAAGCGCCTCAGGCGAAGGTGGCGGCGCCTCAAATTCAAGAGGGCGCGTAACACTTGCCCCATGATCAGGAAAATCCTCCTTGTCGCGAATGAAAGAGTTTATACGAGTCTTGAGGGATTTGAATTCGAGCTCATCGCAAAGCGCCGCAGCGGTCGCCGCGTGATCTACCAAATGCCAGTGAGTTTTTGGCAAAGCGAACGTAATAGGCGCATCGCTAGAGATGGTTGCCAGCTGTTTGGAGAAAAAAGCGTCAGACTTGCCGCCTTTCAAGAGCTCGACCATGCGTGGCTTTACTTTTTTCTCAAAAGTCTTGGCATTTTTTTCGAGCGCTTCGTATATGTCTTCAATCGAGCCAAATTGCACGATGAGATCTGTCGCTGTTTTCTCACCTATCCCTTTTATCCCCGGGATGTTGTCCGAAGGGTCGCCGCGGAGCGCCTTGTAGTCGGTCACATGCTCCGGGCCGAAGCCGTAGCGCTCGCGTACGCGATCTTCGTCGTACATAATGGTGTCGTTGATGCCTTTTCTGAGTGTATACACACGCACGTGCGCATCTTGTACAAGCTGTAAGGTATCCATGTCTCCCGAAGCGATTATTATGTCGACGTCGCTTCGTGGCGATATCTGCTTAACGATTGTCCCGAGCATATCGTCGGCTTCGTAGCCAGGAAGCGCGTACATCGGGATCCCGAGCGCTTCAAAAACTTTCGGCGCGTATTCAAGCTGTGTGACTAGGTCTGGCTCAATTTGCACGCGCGTGGCTTTGTAGTGTTCGTACACATCATGTCTGTGGGTTTTCCCCGGCAAATCACGCGTCGCCACTACATAGTCAGGTTTTAACTCTTCGATAATCCTCAGGAGCATGGACATGAGCCCGTACAGAGCGCCGGTGGGCATGCCTTTACTGGTGGCAAAATCCGGCGGAAGCGCGTGGTATGCACGGTGGATGATGGCATGAGTGTCCAAGAGCACGAGGCGGGAAGAATTATTCTTGGCCATGATAGTTAATTAAACGCTCGTTATCGTGACCACTCAATGAGACTCGGATAGCGTCAGTAGGTATAGCATCAGTCACATTTTCTGGCCACTCTATTAATATGAGATTGCCTTTGTCGCCTACTAATTCCTTCCAGCCCAAAACCTCTAGCTCATGCGCACCTTTGAGGCGGTAGGCGTCTATGTGCACCAAGCGAACAAACGGCCCCTGCGAGCAGGCGTATATTTTTTCTATGACAAACGTCGGGCTGTTTACTTGATCTTCCACACCAAACTCTTGGGCCAAACGCTGGGTAAACGTAGTCTTCCCCGCCCCCAGATCGCCAGAGAGCGCCACTACCGTTGCCCCATCTGCTCGTGGTATAAGATCCCGCGCAAACCGCGCCGCCTCAGCATTGAACTCAATTAATGAATGTGTTGTTATTTTTTCCACGATGCGATTGTACCATCGGCCAGAGAAAATGCCGTAAATTCTCACTTGCGCAGGGCGGGCACCACACTACACTCAAAGCAGGTTGGTTCGTCGACAAAAAGGACACCCAATGAAAGCCAATACCGCACTTTTTACTGGCAGGTTCCAACCGCCAAGTCTCGCACACGTGGCCACGGTCAAGACAATACTGTCTGACTGGCCAAGTCTAGTGATCGGTGTTTCAAGCCCCGATAACAGCACTGATTATGACCCACGATGGCAACCATTCCTAGATGCATCGCGAGGTAAATTCACTGACAAAAGCGCGATGTTTACTCCGCATGAAGTAAAAGAGATGTGGGATGCCTGGATTTCTGCGGCCGGGCTCGAGAATAGAGTTCGATGTGAACTTATACCTCGACCACACCTGAGGGCATTCACGCGTAAATATCCATCATGCAATTTCGACATGGTGTATCCAGCGGCACACAAAGACGACTCTGAAGGCGATAAGCAAAGACACCTTTTGTTTCCCGTGTTGCTTGAACGAGAAATTTTTCTAGTTGAACCATCATTTCGACAACACAATTCCGAAACTAGGCTACTCATCCGTGAAGGTAAAACAACGTGGAAACAGAACATGCCAGACGGCGCGTATGATGTGTTCATACGCCTAAACGGGCCTCAAAGAATGACCTAGCTGAAGGAGCCTCTCTAGCGCGAGCGGCTCCTTTTCTTATGCCTCTTAGTAGGAATTTCCAAATCTACCGCTCTCGAAATCTCCCAGAGCCCTCTCTAGATGAGGTCGGAAAAGTTTTGGTCGGTCTTTAAGGTCAAAATAGACCAATTCTAGAGTTTCATGCCCATCCGCTTTCAGTTTCCCGCCTATAATCTTGCACTCGAACACTTGGGTGACCATCTGACACGCATCAGAGTTCGGGTAATACACAAGCTCTGGCGTCGCATAGACTCCCACAAACCTCCCGATCTCTACATCTAAACCAGTCTCTTCTTTTACCTCTCTTCGGACCGTCTCCTGTGACCTCTCGCCAAGCTCCATAATGCCGCCGGGCAAGCTCCAGGAATTACTCGACTCTCCCTCACCCCTTCTTTGTAAAAGAATCTTGCCCGAATTATCAACAATGATGGCTGAGGCAGCATTAAGGAAAACAGGCTCATGCCCTACATGTTCACGCAACCAGCGAGCATAGTTTGCATTCATGAGCCCATCATAGCTGCTCTGAAATGAACGGCAACAAACAAAATATCGCGTATGTTGCTACTTTACAGAAAACGTACACAATGGCCGCCTAAGCCTACCTGCGTATGGAGCCGCACCTAAAGGCATATATCATTTCCCGCCAATCAGATCTGGGCCCAATACTTTTTGAACAAGAGACAGTCTTGTCCAAACTCTACTTTTTCCAAGAAAAAGTACTGAAATGGTACAAACCAGTAAAAGCATATTATGGCGATTTAAAGGATTTTACTTCACGCGAAAGATTCTATAGAGATGACTTTATATGGAATCAAACCATGAGTCCTGAAATATATACGGCCCTCCATGCTATCAGCCCTACTATCTCATCAAAAAGGGCGCGTAATTTGGCACATAAGAAAAATGATTTCGTAATTGAAATGAAACGCCTTAGGAAAATCAAAACCCTGAGTCAAATGCTCATAGACAAAAAAACCTCTCCCAAAATTATGCGGGACAGCATTAAAGTATTACTTGCCGCTGGTCCTCGTATACAAAATACACATGGTTCGCCCAAGATAGATGCCAAATTGGATTATTTGACTATTTACCTCGAACTTATCTCAGATTTACAAAAACAACTTTACCGAGCACGCGCTCACCTGCCTGTCAGTGAGGCAAATAGCGCAATAAATGAATTAAGGTTTCTAGTTAAAAATGTAAGGTATTTTAGACACTTCCCTACAAAGAAACTCATCCCAGCGGTTGATTGCCACACCGATAACGTTGTCTTCGAAAAAGGAAAAGTGGCATTGATCGATAGTATGTTCCCAAAGGCAAACTGGCGAACGGTCGACGAATTACACACGGTCGCACGCTTTGCAACAAACGCAGCAGTACTGGGTAGCCCTGCGCTTCGTGATTTTGTATATAAGCTATATGGGAAAAAAGTAAGCGACGATCACGAAGAAGCTGCATTAATACATGAAATTCGTACTGCACTAATGCAGTGGTCAAGAAGAAATCTTCTAGGAGAACCGGAATTAGCAGAAAAATTTCGAAAGTACGCCTTTACCCTCATGAAGGAACTCAGGATACGTATTGATGTTCGATCTATTGCGCGCAAGAGCTCTGGTACAATAAAACACAATGGCAACGCAGTTCAACGACCAAAAACAAAATGAGCGCCTCGCAGAGCTGCACCGCAAAGAAGAAGAGCAGCTCGCCGAGGTGCTTTCCAAAAAATACGGTGTTGACTACGTGGACCTCACCTCCAAATCCATCGACACGGACGCTTTGCGCCTAGTGCCGGAGACTCAGGCGCGCACTGCCGAGGTAGCCGCGTTTCGCAAACAAAACAAAGTGATTTTTCTCGCGATGCGAGCGCCGGAGAGGCCCGATTCGCAGCAGGCTGTCGAAAGCATCGAACGACTCGGCTACCAGGTACATCGCTTTATGGTGTCGAAGCTCTCGCTCGAGCATGCATGGGAACGATACCGCGACATTTCGTACGCTACCGAAACAGAAGCAGGCGTGCTCACCCTTTCAAACGAAACCATTGCCGAAATGCTCCAGCGGCTAAAGACTCTCAGCGACGTTAAGGCGGAAATAGCCTCGCATGCCGGAAATAAAGACTCGCATCGTATTTCGCGCATACTCGAAATAGTCATGGCAGGAGCGCTTAGCCTGGGGGCATCTGATGTGCACATGGAACCAGAAGAGGTTGGCGTACGCATGCGCTACCGTCTCGACGGTGTACTGATAGAAGTGATGATGTTTGACGCGCAGACCTACGACCTGATAGCGTCGCGACTCAAGCTGCTTTCAGGGCTTAAGCTCAACATAAAGACCGCGGCTCAAGACGGCCGATTTTCTATCGTGGTCAGCGAAAAAGAAATCGAGATACGTACTTCTGTCCTTCCGGGCGCGTACGCAGAAACCATGGTGATGCGTATTCTTGACCCTTCGACGATAGCGCTTCCTATGGAAGCGCTCGGGTTCGACAAATACCTGATGGAAATCTTCAACAGGGAGATACAGAAGCCCAACGGCATGATACTGAACACCGGCCCTACCGGCAGCGGTAAGACGACGACGCTCTATGCTTTTTTGCGCAAAGTGCATGACCCGGGGATAAAGATAGTAACCATCGAAGACCCTATCGAATACCACCTGCCGGGCATCGTGCAGACGCAGGTATCAAAAGACTATTCTTTTGCGCTTGGTTTGCGATCCACACTGCGACAAGACCCAGACGTCATCATGGTCGGTGAGATCCGCGACGCAGAAGTTGCCTCTACTGCGGTACACGCAGCGCTCACCGGTCACTTGGTTTTTTCAACACTGCACACCAACGATGCCGCCGGCACCTTCCCTCGCCTGATCGATATGGGTATTTCCGCGGACATTCTTGGTGCGGCGCTCACGGTAGCGATGGCACAGCGCCTGGTGCGCAGACTTTGCCCACACTGTCGCAAAGAAGTTCCGATCGAGGGAGAAGACCGAAAGACCATGGACGCGCTTTTAAACAACATTCCGCATGCAGACGAACTGCCTGAAAATAAAACCAATATGTTTTTGGCGCAGGGCTGCGACAAATGCGGCGGCGTCGGCTACAAAGGCCGTATTGGTATCGTGGAAGTAATTTTGATGGATAAAATTATCGAAGACTGCGTACGCACATCCTCAAGCGAACACGAAATCTGGAAAGCGGCTAAACATCAAAACATCCGCCGCATGGCGCAAGACGGCGCGGTAAAAGTATTGCAGGGCGTCACCAGCCTCGACGAATTAGGTCGCGTAGTAAATCTCAAGGATGAAACCATGTTGGAGCAATTTGCGGAACAGGCGTAAGACGAAATTTACCCTTGAACCAACTTGGGCTTTCTAACTTCCTACTCAAACGAAGAAATTTTACGTCTGATTTGTCTTGTCAGCGTACTCATTTGCATGCCAAAGTCCTGACCAAGCCAAAGTTTGGTGCTGGGCAATGCTCGAAGCGTTCGCAGAAGTTGCCCAATCACCAGAAACGGCACCACGAAGTTGACAGTCCCGCACTACTGGGACGTTTCGTTTGACAAAAAAATTATCCGGCGGACTTGACCGACGGATTTCGTGGTGCAACCGAGAAAAAAGTTGCAGAAGTGAAAACGTCTGCTACGCTTCGCAATAGAAATATAGGGAAAATATTGAGATTTTAGAGAAATACTTTCGATCTCTCAGCGATGCCCGAAGTAAAGTTCCTTTACAAGACCCTCTTTTTCATTCGGTTTTGATAGGATCCCTCGACGTCGCTCAGGATGACTCCTGTCGGAGTCAGAGATACGCAATATTGGGCGATGCTTTCGTAGGGAAAGGTGCGGCAAGGTCCTGAGGATAGGGAGCGCGGCACATGACAAGCATGTGATACGTTCGCCGTCCTCGGAAAAGCCACCATCGCCCAATGCTGCGTGCCTCCATGTCACCCCGATTGTTCTCTAAGACGTAGAGAACAGACCCCGAAACCGGAGAGAAAAGACCCCTTTATTGAGCCCCTGCTTCTCCGCCGGCTGGCGGATTCGCAGGACAAGCAAATGAAAAAGGCGATCTTGCGAATCGCCACTCCTAGTAGTCTATCATATATTGGCTTAAAGTCAAGCGGTTTTTTGATGGTACAATGGCTGCACCTTGAGCCCCATCCTGTCGTTTTTAGCGACTAGAAAGGCCTCAACAATATGGCCCATTCTGAAAAGAGCACAAAAAATCTCGATCAGGCACTGCGCCCCGCAGACTGGAGTGAATATGTCGGGCAACCGTCCATAAAAGAAAACCTCCGAATACTTTTGCAGGCGGCAAAGGGCCGCTCTCACCAGCCCGAACACGTACTATTATATGGTCCCCCCGGCCTCGGCAAGACAACGCTCGCGCATTTGATTGCCAAAGAGGCCCAGAGCTCTTTGCGCTCGACTTCTGGCCCGGCTATTGAGCGCGTCGGGGACCTCGCCAGTATTCTCACCAATCTCTCACCCGGAGACGTGCTTTTTATAGACGAGATACACCGCCTCAACAGAACCATCGAAGAGGTGCTCTACCCTGCCATGGAGTCGGGAGTCCTCGATATCGTCATCGGCAAAGGCCCCGCGGCGCGCACGGTACAGCTCGAGCTTCCGGCGTTTACCCTGATAGCTGCGACCACGCGCATCTCGATGCTCTCGGCGCCCTTGCGCTCGCGATTTTCCGGCGGCACATTTCGCCTGGCCTACTACACCGAAGACGAGATCGTAAAAATACTAAAACGCTCGTCGGATATCCTCGAGATCCAGATAGATGACGAATCGCTCCGAGAGATAGCACAGCGCAGCCGCGCAACGCCGCGCACCGCCAACTACCTCCTGAAGCGCGCACGCGACTTTGCCGATGTAAACGGTGAAAAACTTATTTTGAAGACCGTGAAAAAAGCGCTTGCTCTCCTGGAAGTAGACGAAGGCGGGTTAAACCAGATAGACCGCGACATCCTACTCCTCGTCATAGAGAAATTCGGTGGCGGCCCGGTGGGGCTTAAGACCATAGCGGCAGCGCTTAGCGAAGAAGAAGCCACTATAGAAGAGGTCCACGAACCATACCTCTTACAGATAGGCCTAATAGAGCGCACTCCGAGAGGCCGTACCGTGACTAAAAAGGGCTACGAGCACGTCGGCGCCGATGCACCAAAAAAACAGAGCCCTCTGCTGTGACACTAAAAGTTACACTGACTTCTTCTTGCCACCCTGCGAGGCGTTTAGTAAATCCGTAAGTTGTTTGAACTCGTAAACTTTGTTCCTCTTTCGGCTCGGAATTAAATCAACAACAATTCCCGCCGCTTTAAATTTTTCAATGAGATTTAGAACAGTTTGTTTATTTTTTATACCTGATTTGGCGGAGATAAGATTTGGAGTGAAGTAAGGCTGTGCAAACATTGCGTCCAGAATCGAGTAAGCGTACGTCGATTTATATTCTGACAAATGAGCCTGATGCTCCGAACGAAGTTGAGTAATTGCTCTTCCTGCTTCGCTCGCAATAGCCGCCTGAACACAGAGACCGTTTAAGAAAAAACGAATCCAGGGTGTCCAAGCGTCCTTATAACTCACATCAGCAAGCAAGTCGTAGTAGTCGTGTCTATTTTCCTCGAAGTACTGACTGACATACATCAATGGACTACTGATTACCCCCCTCTTAAAGAGGAAGAGCGGAATGAGTAATCTGCCGACTCTTCCGTTCCCATCCATGAAGGGGTGTATTGCTTCGAACTGGTAGTGCGCTACGGCAATTTGCACGAGAACGTCCTTTTCCGCAGCTGGATTATTTAAGTACTTGTCAAAGTTGCTGTATAAATCCGAAATCTCCCCTGCTCCTGGCGGAACGTATCGTGCATCCTCCATTGGAGTACCTGGCGGGCCAATATGAACCTGACCCTTTCTAAACTCACCTGGTGCTCGAGTTTTGCCGCGAACAGACTGCAGCAGGGTTCTATGGAGCTTTTTTACGTTGTTTTCAGCAAGAGGCTCTCCTTCCGCGATCATGTCTAAACCCATTCTAAATGCCCTTCTGTAGTTCCACACCTCTCTTATGTCTCGCCCCTTCTCACTGTCTTCTTCTACGTGCTCTCCGCCCTGCTCAGCCTCCTTCTTGAGAACTTCCTCCAAAGTTACTTGGGTACCTTCAATCTTGGAGCTAAGTACGGCTTCCTGTGTTAAGAAGGTTTGTTCGATTAGGGACGGATTGGGGATGTGTCTAAGCATCTCGTCTAATCGCGCCAGTGAACTGTGGGCTTTTGTGATTTGGTCAACTAAGTCGTTGTAGTTGATTTGAGCAGGGAGTTTAGGCAGGTCAGAGGGTCCCTTATTCTTGGCCATAGTAGTTAGTTGGATTTAAGCGGTTATTAAATCTAGTGTATTGGATTTAATTAAACGTTAAATCTATTGGGTTAGACTTATTAAGTAATTAACTCTAATTATAGTACTTATATTAGAGTTAGCAAGTACTACCCCTGGGCCTGCCAGTTGGCGATGAAGTCGGGGGTCCAGACGAAGCCCAGGACATTGAGAGAAAGACCGTCGTGAATCGAGTAGAGGGTCCAGAGCTCTAGAGAAACGCCGATCGCGACGGTGGCCAGTATTGGCAGGCGCCAAGCTAGGGCAAAGCCGACGATCATGGCTAGGGTGTCGCTGAGACTGTTGATTATGCTGTCGCCGAAATAACCTTGTGCAAGTGCCTGCTCGCGGTAGTGATCGATCACCATTGGTGTATTTTCGAGCACCTCCCATCCCACCTCCACGCAGCTCGCCAGCAAAAGCCGCTGCCAGAGAGTAAGCCACGGAAAGAAATACCAAAGGCCGAGATAAAAAAGAAATCCGTGCAGGATATGGCTAAATGTGTACCAATCAGTAAGCTGCTGCGAATTTTCCAACGACAAGACGTCCCCAGCCCAGAACATGATGCTGTGCGTTTCGCTCACGACGGGCTGCCCAAACAAATACAGCACCATTCCCTGGCCAATCATCAAAACAACCACCGCTATCACACAAAACCCTGGCGGATATCGCAGGTCGATATTGCGATGCTTGATAAAAGGATGTGCAGGGTCCACCCTGATAGTATAGCGAGCTCTCGCGCATGATCAGAATCTGTGCGCTTATGGGTGCGCGATTTTGAAACACCGCCACCTGGTGTATAGTCATTTCGCATGGGAGGACACAACAAATGGAGCCAGATAAAAAGGCAGAAGGGCGCCAACGACATGGCAAAGTCCAAAGTCTGGGCGAAACTAAGCCGCCGCATCACTGTCGAGAGCAAAAAGGCGGGCGGCGACGCCAACGCCTCGAACGTCCGCGCAGTGATAGAGTCTGCCAAAAAGGAGAACATGCCCAAGGACGCCATTGAGCGCGCCGTCTCCAAAGGCACGGCGCAGGACGCGGCATCGCTCGAAGCCATCACCTATGAAGCCTATGGCCCCGGCGGCGCCGCCATCATTATCGAAACCCTCACCGACAGCCGCAATCGTACGGCACAGGAAATCAAACACCTCTTGAGCGAAAACGGCCTTGCTCTTGCCGCCCCGGGCTCGGCC
>JAGVDT010000121.1 GCA_020058565.1 Minisyncoccota bacterium
GGCTCCGTAGTGTACGCCGCGAAGATTATTCTTAAACGCACGCACGACGCCGTCGATATAGTCTTGGTACGTGCCCTCCCGATCAAGCCAGCGCTCGTGTTCTTTGGCATACGAACGCTGCGCATCTTCAGGGAAAACTCCGTCACGGATGAGCTGATCTACCACCTGGATTAAGAGCGAAGAGCGAAAAATAGTGCCGTCGACATCAAACACAGCCACCTTGCTCGGCATCGCATTTTTTCTGTTCTTCTTGGCCATGCGGCCACTATACCCTCACACCAACTTTTTAAAAAGCTGGTGTGAGGGTATACAACAAATGGCGTTGGAGGTCTGGGTGTTGGAGGTCAGACCTCCAAAATACATGCTCATTTCTGGTCTTTTGCGCCACCGACTTTGGTCAAAATATCCGATTTGAATGCGTAGGTCGTGTCTTTTAGAGCGGCATGTCGCTCTTCGGCCAGCCTCACCAGCCCCGAGACAAGGTCCATATTTGAAACCCCGGCCTTTTTCCAGTTGTGGTGGTAGAGGCTCCCGGGAAGCGTATTTACTTCGATCACGTATGCTTTGTCGTGTTTGGTATCGATGATGAAATCCACCCGTGAGATTCCCGTGCACCCAAGTGTCTGGTATACCTTTACGCCTATTTCTTTCACATGTTCCGTCATTTTTTCCCCGATATCAGCCGGTATCTGGCTGTAGCCGCTATTGGCTCCATCTTGCCCTTTCTTGCCGCCGCCAGAGAGGTATTTGTCGTTAAAGTCGAAGAATTCTGTTTTGTTGAGAGGCCTTTCGACATGGGCAGTACGCGGATCGTCGTTACCCATGATCGGAAGCGTTACTTCAATCATTTCTGTGATTCCCTGCTCGACCAGTATTTTGTCGTCGTAATGAAGCGCTACTTCAATCGCATTTTCAAGCTCTTTTTCGTCCTTCGCCTTAGAAATGCCTATCGACGAGCCAAGGTGAACCGGTTTAACGAAAAGCGGGTACTCGAGTTTTTTGATTTCTCGGCGAAGCGTTTCAGGGTCCGCCTTCCACATGCCACGAGTAAACCAGACGTATGGCGGGGTCGGGATTTTCTCGGCCTCAAGGAGTTGTTTGGTAAGAACTTTGTCCATAGCAACCGCAGAGGCAAAGATGTCGCACCCCACAAAAGGCACGCCCGCCATGCGAAGCACACCCATCAGAGAGCCGTCTTCGCCGTAGGTGCCGTGCATCGCCGGAAATGCCACATCCACCTTTATATGCCGATCGAAAAATCCCGGCCATTCGATCGTTAGGCCTTTGTCGAAATTCAATCTGACTTTCTGCATCCTGGCCAGTTTTTGTTGCCAGTCGGCTTCCTGGAAAAAAGAAAGGTCGTTCATTTGTTTGTCGCAGTACCAGGCGCCGTCTTTGGTGATATATACCGGCCAGACATCGTATTGGGCCGATGCCAGAAGCGTGTCGATGATCGGGATATGTGCGGTGATTATAGATACGTCGTGCTCCGCCGAACGCCCGCCAAACATCACCGCAACCGTTTTCATATGAAGGATTGTACCCGAGCATAAGCCCGCCCACAATCAGGGGACCATTCACAATACAAGAATAGGGACCCTGGATCTTGTTTCCTGGTGTACGAATCTTCCGCGGCCGCGGAAGATTCGTACACAGTAAATTCTTGCTGTGCCAACTTTTGACTTTTGCCTTTTGACCTTTACGTTCTGACCTTTAACTTCTGACCTTTGCCTTTTGTTCTTTGCCTGTTGACCTTTGCCTTTTAATCTTTCTCTTTGTCCTTTGACCTTTTTATTCGTACTGATCCGGCCAGTCGTTTTGCAGCAAGACCACATCCCCCGCCACCGTCATCTTGGGCAGCGCGTTAAATGCAGTCGGGCCGAAATCGTACCAGAGAATTTCCCCCGCGTATCCCGCAGCCTTGAGACCTTCTTCTATGTAGGGCGTGACGGAATTTTTGATCAGGACGACTTTTTCGATCTTAGCCTCGGCGAGTTTTTTTCCCATTTCCCTATGAATCTCTTCTTTGCGTGAACCCATTTCCACGAGGCCTGGCGTCACATACCAACGGCGAGAGCCTTCGAGAGACTTGAGAAACGCTATAGCGGCTGCAGCGCCATCGGGGTTGCCGTTATAGCTATCGTCTATCCAGGTAACCCCTCCATCGAGGTTTGGCTGCATGCGATGTTCGTATGGCTTCGTCTGCCCTACGCCCATACCTATTTGCTCTGGTGAAAGGCCGAGCCTAGAAGCAATATCGGCCGCAGCGGCAATCGGGCCGACGTTATGTACACCCAAGAGCCGCGAACGCATTTGGTAGTGCTCGCCATTGTACGCAAACCCAATGATGAGACCGTTTACGCTTGATTCCACTGTAGTTACCTCCCACGAAGGCGTTCCGCGTTTGTCATAATAGACAAAACTCGAAGGGTCCCTCGGCGGCTGGTATGTGCCTTCGGCATTTACATACCCAAGTATTTCTTGTTGCAATGAGCCTTTAGAAAAAGACCCGGACTTTGCCTTGAGATAATCTACAAGTTCATAAATCGTTTTAGCTGCCTTTTCCAAGCTGCCAAACCTCTCCAAATGAGCTTCGTTTACACCCGTAATGACGCCCCAATTCGGCTCCACAAAATTGCAGAGTTTCTTGATGTCGCCGGGATAGTATTCGCCAAATTCGAACACGAGCACTTCTTCGTCGCCCGCCAAAGTCTTTACGAATCTCGCGATAGCAAGCGGCGTGTTGTGGCTTCCGCCAGGTGCCGCTACGCGCTTGCCTTGCGAAAGCACCGTTTTTAGTATTTCGCGCATCGTGGTTTTCCCAAAGCTTCCAGCTACAGCAATCTTAATCGCTTTGTGCCTTTTTAGCTTTGCTTTCGCGCGAGAGACAATCACTGCTTCGACAGGTTTTTGCAGGGCATTCAGAAAAACAATAAGAAGAAACAGCGTATACGGCACGATAAAAGGCGCAAGAATGAAGCCGGCGATCGCAGCAACAATGCCCGGGACTTGCGACCAGTAAATAAAAATCGCCGAAGAAGCGAAGCTCCATACCAGCGATATCCAAGCGAAAGCGCTCAGAAGAATCGCTTTGAGCGTATAGACCAAATGTTTGCGCTCCTCGATGTTGTAAAAGTCATTGGTGCGGTGGTACCACGCCATGTATTCAAATGGGTAGTATTCGTTGGCCTGGAGCATGTAGATAAGCGCCCGCACATAGTTTGGGTGGTAGCGCGTCCACAGGTATTTGAAAAAATTCATACCCGGACACCAATCATCCCATAATTCAGGTTGTGGCTATGACGGTTTTTACTCGAAACTTCGAATAACGTTGGAAATGACATGATCAAGCAGAACATCTTCATAAGAAACGATGGGATGATTGGTGTGCGGGTCATATAAAAAATTCTTGGATTAGCTTTGCGACTTCATCGGCCTTTTGTTGATGTACGAAATGCCCTGCTCCAGACAGAACTTTCAACTCCGAACCCTTTATCAGTCGATGGATCTTCTTTCCCTCTTCGACTGGAGTCACAATGTCGTCCTCACCCCACACCAGGAGCGCCGGTCGATCGATATGCGCTGCATCACTGCTGAGATCTTCTTTGATCACCGCCAGAAATGTTTCTTGTAATGCACCGGCAGAGATGTAGTCACCTCCGGTTACCCGGTAGAGCTCTTTTCGCAAACGCAGATACAGTGATTTTGGAAAAGGTTTCAAAAGTGCTTTTCCTATCTTTGCGCCAGCGGTAAATGCCATATTGTGGACATTTTGTCTGTCAGCGACACCTGCTGAAGCGATAAAAACTATTTTCTTTGGCTCGAGAAACCTCTGTGATACTGCTTTGATAATCACCCGTCCGCCAAATGAATGCCCGATAACATACTCTGGCTGCACGCCGGTTTTTTTGCAGAATTCGGCGACAAACTTTGCGTACTGCTCGACAGTCCACGTGTCTTTAGGCAACTCTGTATTGCCAAAGCCCGGCATATCCAAACGGACTATCCTGAAACCTGGGAGTTTTTGGACGAGCGCATCAAAAGAGTGGAGCGAGTCGCCCCAGCCATGCAGCATTAGGACGACCGGCCCTATGCCGTTTTCGGCGTGCTCTGTCGCCAAGCCGGCGACTATGGATTTCATCCCGTTAGAAATCGGATGCGCTTGCGCGTAGAGTGTGCACCCAATTTGTTTATGGCCAATAAATCCGACCTCCCGCCAGGCACATGGCTTGCGCAAATGCTATCTCTAACGGGATTCATCCCAATATCCTAACTGGTTATTTGGCCCGAGGCCATATGTTCCCGGCCTTTGGCCACAGCTTTGTCAGAGGATGGTCGCGGCATTCATGGCGGTTAGCTTTGCAAATGTAGCGGCCATAGAGCACAAGCCCGTTGTTTATGTATTTCCAGTCTTTTTTGGGTACCAGCATTTCGAGGTCCTTGGAAATTTTCGTGGGATCGGTCCTGTCGGTCAAATCGAATTTCAGCGCAAACCTCTTTACATGCGTGTCGGTTGCAATACCCTCCCACAGATCGTGAAGCTCCCCCATGACGACATGCGCTGTTTTGTATCCTACGCCTGGAAGCGACATGAGCTCCCTCTCTGTTTTCGGAATTTTTCCGCCAAAGTTTTCGGTGACGTTCTTTCCTGCGGCGATGATATTTTTGGCCTTGTTCCTAAAAAAACTCACGCTCGATATTTCTTTGGTCAGCGTCTTCAAGTTGGCCTCCGCAAAGTCCTTCGGCGTTTTGTATTTGTTGAAAAGCTTCTCTGTGACTTTATTTACAAGCTTGTCGGTACACTGCGCAGACATCACGACTGCCGCAACCAGCTGAAACGGCGTATCGTATCGGAGCTCGGTCTTTGGCTCCGGATATGCGCGCTTGAGGTACGCGACGATGGAGCGCGCCCTTTTTTTCCGTTCACGCTGAGGCCCCGGCATTGGGGCATCCTAGCATGCTAGCCGCTGCAGCTGCACTGCGGACATGGACTGCCTGCAGTGTGCTCGTGTCCACACTTCGCGCAGGCATCTGCCATCTGGACTTCTTCCATACGATCTCTTTGTTGTCTGCTAATGCGCTGATACTATCCAACCAAAATGAATATTTGATGAAGTTTATTCGATCACGATGGGAATTTCGAGTGAATCGTCATGCTCCGGAAGACCTGAGGGGTTGTCTTTCATAAAGACTAGAGTGGCCGGACCGGTATACGAGCCACTGACAGACACATCTGCCTCGAAATCCACCAGATCAGTCGTCATCCAATCGCCGATTGCCTGCATTGCCCCCTGCGCGATTTTCTCACCCTCAGGAGTCTGAATCATGTACGGCGCTGAGGCTTCAAAAAACCAATTGCCTGGGGCTTTGCCCGTGATGCTGAATTTCTTGCCCACGGCATCCATGGGCTTGGGAGAGGTTACGGAGACTTTTTCATGCAAAGGTGCAGGTGTCGGTCCGCTAGCTGGCGGAGGTGTAGGACTTGGCGTTGGCGTCGAGGTGATTGGCGTACCGTCAGAAACGCTTGGCGCTTCGACTCTTTCAACCCAGAGCATCCAGCTAAGCGCGGCAACAGCCACCAAAAGCACTGCAATGATTATCGTCGA
>JAGVDT010000022.1 GCA_020058565.1 Minisyncoccota bacterium
GGCGCAGGGCACGAGAGCGAGCCGCGAGGCGGCAGGCCGAGCAGAGGGCACTTTCCCGGCTATCAGAGCACGGCTTCGTGATCCAAAACCGCGATGAAAAGCTACGATTGTCGGCAAAGGGTAAAACCGAATTAGAGCACATAATCGCTAAAATGCGTTCTGAGGCCCCCTTCCGCGATCAGAAATGGAAAGGAGGTTGGTGGATTTTCGCCTTTGATGTTCCTGAAATTCATAGGGGTGCACGAGACGCTATGCGGCTTATCTTAAAAAGAGCCGGCTTTTTGCAGCTTCAGCAGAGCGTATGGGTCCACCCTTTTGAATGCGAAGAATTACGAGAGCTTCTGTGCGAGGATCCGAGACTAGAAGGGCGCGTGATATATGCTCGAGTCGACAAACTAAACAACGAAGTGCGATTACTCGCTCATTTCGGCTTACAACGTAAGCCCTGAGAGGAAATACTAGCAACATATGTATAGTTTGAAACTAACGGCCGTGGAACACAGACTATATTTTCTGATGGGTGATGTGGGTGATGGATTTCAACATTTTATGATTTATGAAATGTGCATATGACTTTTGAGTATTATCAGAAAGGCGGTACGCTTGCCGAGATGAAGCTCATGTATATCGCCAATGTGCGTATGCCAACTGAAAAAGCGCATGGTGTCGCTATCGCAAAATCCTGCGAGGCTTTTGCCGAGGCTGGCGTCGCAACCAGGCTCATAGTGCCATGGCGCCGCACACCCATTAAAAAGACAGTATTTGAGGCGTACGGCGTAAAACCTGTTTTTCGCATATCTTTCCTTCCCACGCTTGACCTTTTGTCCGAAAAATCCGGACCTATTATTTTTTGGCTGCAGGCGCTTACTTTTCAAATGTCGCTTGTACTGTTTCTTTTTTTTCGAAGCCGCAAGACGATTCTCTATACACGCGAGGCCGGATTCGTCCCACTCAGAATAATGGGATACCGAGTCGTACTGGAGTGCCATTTGATACCTAGAAATCGTAAAACTTTTTTCGCGCTCGCGCGGCGCGCACATCGAATCATCGTAATCTCCGAAGCCATTAAACGCGCTTTTCTCGAAGAAGGGTTCTCCGAGAAAAATGTTTTGGTAGCGCCCAGTGGCGTGGATCTCGCCGTGTTTGATACTGACGTTTCGAAAGCGCAGGCTCGTCAAGAGCTCGGTTTTCCTGCAGATGTTTTTGTTGCCGTGTATACCGGAAATTTCACGACCATGGGCGCTGACAAAGGAATTAGCGACATTATAAAAGCGCTCCCCAAAGCTCCAGGTGTACTCTTTGTTGCCGTCGGCGGCGCGCAAAAAGATCGCGGCCGGTATACGCAAGAGGCGCAGGACCTTAACGTCCTCGACCGGGTCGTGTTTCGGGGCACAACGACTCAGCGCATGCTCGCTTTGTATCAAAAGGCCGCAGATGTGCTCTTGATGCCATTTCCTGACATACCGCATTATCGTGATCACATGTCTCCGGTAAAGATGTTTGAGTATATGGCCGCCAAACGCCCTATCATTGCCTCGGATTTGCCAACCATACGCGAGGTTTTAGATGAAAATACCGCTGTGCTCGTGCCGCCTGGCGACGAACACGCGCTGGCGCAAGCCCTCAGGAAGGCAGCGGAAGTCAGAGAAGAAACGCGTGCGGAAGCCGCGTATCAAAAGGTTCAACAATACGCATGGGGCGAACGCACCGCGCGAGTTTTAAACCACATACGTCATGGGTAATTCTGAAACGGTCTCTTCTGAAAGGAACAAGAAAGCATTCGATAACAATGTCGGTATTTTTGCGCACGAAGACTATCTTCGCCCGGAAGAAAAAGAACTCACCAAACTTTTTAAGTCGGGAAAAATTTTGATAGGCGGAATCGGCGGCGGACGTACCGTTTCTTCGCTTAAAAAACTCGGATTTGAAATAGTCGGTCTGGATATTTCTCCCAAGATGGTTGAGGCCTGTAAAACGCGATTTCCGGATATAGATGTGCGGGTCGGCGATATACAACGCACGGATTTTGCAGACGACACCTTTGACAGCGTTTTCCTGCCATTTCATACAATCTGTTATGTCGACGATATACAAGAGACTTTAAAAGAAATGAAACGCGTCTTAAAGCCCGGGGGGACGATTTGTTTCTCGATGGTAAATCGATGGTTTCTGCGCGACATTCTGGGCGGCGGCGCCTTCAGATCCAAACATGTGCTGACCCGCTTTGGCGAGAAACACCCGGACGTCATGGAAACTACGAGGGGCTCCATGCTCGATGTTTACGCGTTCAGGAAGATCTTTCCGGACATGAGAGTCTGGGGGAAGGTTTCTCTTTGGGAAATAGACCGCTACAATTGGAAGGATCGAATGTATAGGCTCGTGCCGTTTGTCGACAAATCCCTCTACTTTTTTGGCAGAAAACCGGATACTCTCTAGCGTATGATCAGCGTCGTCATTCCCGTGCATAACCGTGAAAGGTCCGTTGCGCGCTCGATCGAAAGCGTCCTCAAGCAGACGCATGCCGACCTGGAGGCTGTCGTTATTGATGATGCATCTACAGATGAGACCGAGAAATCGGTAAAAAATTTTGATGATCCTCGAATACGGTATGAACGCCTGAAGAAAAATTGCGGCGTGCATATGGCACGCAACCGCGGATTGGAGATTTCCCGAGGGGAGTTCGTTGTCTTCTTCGACAGCGATGATGAACTCTTCCCGCAAGCGCTTGAGCGCATGCATGCCGTTTTTACCGACCCGAAATGGGGGATTGTGACTGCGCCGTATCGATTGCCCGATGGGAACCTCACTAGTTTTGACCTTCCGGACGGCGAGGTTAACTTCGAGGCGTACATGTGCAACAAGCATATGCGGCCCAACAAAGCTTCGCTGATCATGTACCGACGCTCGGTCTTAGGCGATCTGCGATGGTTTGAGCGCAATCTAGACTTCGTTTTTTGTCGCCGAGTGGCGGCGCAAGCAAAGCAGTACTACATTGCAGAACCTTTGGCCGCGTACCACACGCAAACAGGCGGTACAGCCGATTCGATGACTCTGAAGCGCAGGACTCCGAACAAGGCACTTTCTATATCTCGCGCCCGCATTATCGCCGATTTTGCTGACGACTTCGCGCCCATGCTTATGAAAAGTTGTCCGAGACTGTACGGCTACTACGCCTACGGCGCAGCTGTGGGGCTTTTGCTTGCGGCAGAAACTCAGAAGTCGAGGCGATTTGCATACGCCGCCGCAAGAAACCAGCCGCGCCTACAGTACGTCCTTTTTTATATCTTTTCGCTGATGCCGGGGGCGGGTTGGATTCTGGGGCTGCTCTTTGACGCTAAAAGTGCACTGATGACTTCAAAAACATGATAGTGGAACAATCCAAATTCGGTTTCTGCAAAGTATTTGTGCCCAACGATACTGAGGCTGCTTATGATGTCGCGCAGAATCGTGGACGATATAGCCGCATCACTATTATGAGCCTGGAGTCTTTGGAGCTTCCCGGATTTCAATCGCATATCGGGAAGACGGGCATAGTTTCTCTGGATGCGGATTATGAAACGGTAGCGTCGCGTTTCCGCAAGACTGTTCGCAACGAAATATCGCGCACGCATCGCGACCCTGATTTTTCTTGGATAATATCCAACGACATTACGGACGAGGGGTACGCACTTTTGTGTGATTTCTTTAAAGCGCGCGGTATGGCGAGCTTTCCGCGCTCAACGTACCAAGGCTGTATGGAATTTTTGGCATACGAGAAAGGTGTGCCGATAAGCGGGATACTTTTGTATCCAAGCGCTCCGGTACCGGTGATCGCAGCAATATTTTCCCGTCGGCGCATCGTAGATGATGACGAAATGTACAAACGCATCGGTTTTGCGAGCAAGCGCTTGATGGAAGAAGTCTGCAAATGGGGCATCGAAAAAGGGATGAAAGCGATAGATTTATCGAGCCTGGATCCTGAGTCGAGCAGAGTGCCGGGTATTACCGAATACAAGATGTCTTTTGCTCCGGCCATTGTCGATCGATACATATACGAATACGCCTCTCCGACATATGCTTTTTTGGAGTCGCTTATGATACGGTTACGAAACATTCAGCGAAGCGTCTTTGGCAAATAATATGAAAATTTGTTTACTAGCAGGAAAATCAGATATCCGTGGCGGCTCCACTCGCCATATAAACGACATAGTCGAAGGGCTGCGTGCAAGAGGACATACCGTAGAAATCCTGACATATACGGGTAATCCGCTGCGGTATTTCAAGGTGGTTAGACAGCATGCTCGAATGGTCGACATCGTTCATGCTATCGACCTCAACCCACGGGGCTTTATCGGATATCTGGCAACGCGTTTTACAAAGGCAAGATTCGTGATCTCTGTTATCGGAACGTATGCGGTCTCACCTCTGTATAGTCGCAAAACGGCATGGCTTGCACGAATTATTTACTCGAAATCTGATGCAATTTTATCGATCAGTTCATTTACTAAAAAGGAGATTGAGAAACTGGTCCCAGGTGTCCGCATACAAGTAATCACTCCAGGAATCGATCTATCAAATTTTAGAGACGTGAACAAGGTTCATTCTAACAAAGGGCCGTATTTGCTTAGCGTTGGATCTATCAAAAAACGCAAAGGGTACGATATAGCACTGCAAGCGTTTATTCGGATCAAAAGAGAGTTTCCTGATCTGAGATACGTGATCGTGGGTGCGCATATTGATGAGCCTAAATTTGTCGAAAAGCTCCAGCAGATGACACGCGAATCCGGAGTGGAGGGGAGTGTCGACTTCGTCAAAGACATTTCTGACGCGGAGTTGTGCGAATACTACCAAAATGCAGAGCTGTTTATGCTTACATCAGTAAACGAGGGCACGCATTTTGAAGGATTTGGCATAGTATTTTTAGAAGCTGCAGCATATGGGCTACCTAGTATTGGAACCAGCGGCAATGGAATAGAAGACGCAGTAGACGACGGAAAGACCGCCATACTCGTGCCCCAGCGCGATGTGGAGAAAACTGCAGATGCGATCCGGTCAATTTTAACCAATCGGTCCATGCGCGAAACGATGTCCGAAAACGCAAGGAAATTTGCGATAGCGCATGACCGGCTGGCACTTGCCGCCAGATACGAAGACGTGTATCTGAGTATCCTAAACAAGGAAAATTAATGATTTTCTCGAGTGCTTTTGGCAGAAATCAGTACTGCTATGGCCCTTACTATTTATGAAAAAAGCGCTTATCACCGGCCTTACCGGTCAAGATGGTTCCTATCTTTCCGAGTTATTACTGAAAAAAGGATACGACGTGTATGGCTTGGTTCGTCGTTCAAGCAATGAGCCATTTATCCGATTTCCGGACTCGGTACGAAAGCAAATTAAAGTCGTGTATGGAAATCTCCGCGATACAGGCGCCATCGAGCGCGCAATACAAGAAGCGATGCCGGACGAGATTTACAACCTTGCGGCGCAATCTGACGTGGGGCTTTCCTTTAGGATCCCGGAAGCGACTATAGAAATCGACTATTATGGCGTAGGTCGACTGGTAAATGCCGTTCTTAAAGTAAAACCCGATACGCGGGTGTATCAAGCTTCGACAAGCGAAATGTTCGGCAAAACCAATCCGCCTCAGAATGAGGATTCTCCGTTCCAGCCCGTATCGCCATACGGCGAAGCGAAACTCAAAGCACACGAAGATTTCGTCAAAGGGTATCGTGAAAGGTATGGGTTATACATCTGTTCCGGATTTTTATTCAACCATGAATCTCCACGTCGTGGCGAGCATTTCGTAACCAGAAAAATCACGCTATCGTTGGCCAAAATCAAGCTCGGACTTCAGGATTCGTTTGAGTTAGGAAATCTGGGAGCGCACCGCGATTGGGGATTTGCCGGCGACTATGTCGAAGCGATGTGGAAGATGTTGCAGCAGAAAAAGCCTGAGGATTTCGTCATAGCGACCGGCGTTTCGCATACGGTACGAGAATTCGTGGATGCCGCCGCAAAAGCCTTGGGCTTGAAACTTACGTTTGAAGGCAGAGGTATCGACGAAGTAGCAAGAGACAAAAAAGGCAGGATCGTCCTTCGCGTGAATCCGGTTTTTTACCGACCGAATGATGTGGATGCCTTGCGCGGCGATGCTTCGAAGGCGCAAAAAATCCTCGGGTGGAAACCGAAGACTTCGTTTGAAGACCTTGCAAAAATGATGGCCCAAAGTGATCTAAAGGAGCTTTCACGAAAACCCTAGACTTTGATCAGAGTCGCGTGAATCGGCATTTTTTAACGAGCTCAGAAGTGCTATAGTGCACAGAACCCTATGAAATTACCGACGGTCTCGATCGTTCTTGTGTGCAGGAATGAATGCCATAATATCGAGCCGTATTTCAAGACGCTCGAAGGAGTGGCAGACGAGCTGATTATCGTAGATACGGGCTCCTCGGACGGGACGTTAGAGGAAATCGCAAGATGTACCAAGACAGCGTCTTATCCGGTGCATCTCTACGACTACACGAGAGATTTTTTCCACGACAATATGGCCCGGCAGTTTGGTGGCGAAAAAGCTTCCTGCGACTACATTTTCCAAGTGGATACCGATGAGCGGTTGAGCGATGGCTACCGAACAAAACTTAAGCAGTTTTTGGCTGAACATAAGCCTGAGATAGTCACCATCCCTCGTGAGGACGAGCTAGTGCCGCATTTGCATGACGTTATGGACTATCGTTTTTACCGGAAAGGAGCCCAAGCTTCTTACGGTAACGACTTGAGTTTTGCCGTACACCCGCGGCTGCAGTATTCGGCGAAACCTGTGCTCTTTAACGAACCCCTGTATCACATGCAAGGTAAGAATCACTGGCTCCGCCGGCCGACCCGCATTTTCGAGCAGTTGTCACGCGAAGTGGATCGAACTGAAAACACTCGTGGTTTTTTCAGAGAATTTATACGCGGCATTGCCGGGGCATTCTACAAATTCCGTAAAGTCTATTTTCGCCTGGGAGCTCGCAAGGACGGCCGCGCTGGTTTGAAATTCGCCTTCCTGAAGGCCTTCTATACATTTCTCCTACATATTTTCATCGGCTTGAAACCGAGAAACGTAAAATATGTTGAAAGTAACCACTAGCTGGGACGATGGCGACGTCCTGGATCAGCGCGTTGCGGGCATTCTTGAGAAAAATGGCCTGAAGGGGGCGTTTTATATACCTCAGGTGTACGGTGGCAGACGGCTCACTGATAGCGAGATCAAAGAACTTTCTCAAAAGCACGAAATAGGCGCTCATACTCTCAAACATGCCGAGCTAAATAAGGTGTCGCTGGATGAGGCGCGAGATGAAATCGTAGGCAGCAAGGAGTGGGTTGAATCAATTACTGGAAAATCATGCGAGATGTTTTGTTACCCCAAAGGCCTATATACCGAAGCGGTGGCGCTCGAAGTCGAGAAGGCCGGTTTTAAAGGTGCGCGTACGGTAAAGCAGTTTTCTCTTTCAATCGGGAAGCCCTTTGAAATGGAGACGACCATCCATGTCTACCCAATGCCATTCAGGTACGGTGCCGGGCCTCGCAGGTTCTTCGGTCCTATCAAAAATCGCTACAGCGGGTACCGCTCGCTTGGCGCAAATTTATGGGACATGAGAAGTTTCGAAACAGCCGCAAAAGCTGCATTTGATACAGCTCTCAAGCGTGGCGGGGTTTTCCACGTATGGGGCCATTCCTGGGAAATAGAGCGGCATGGCCTGTGGCAACAATTTGAAAATCTCTGCGCTCACATGGCTAATCGCAAAGCGTGCGAATACGTAACTAATGGTGAGTTAGTATGAGAATTTTGATTCTTCAGGATGATTTTCCACCGAACCATATCGGTGGCAGTGGCTCGGTAGCGTACCTTTTGGCGCAGGCGCTTAAGAGGCATGGTCATAACGTCGAAGTTGTGACCGCAGTGCAGGATGCCGCTTCTGCAGGTGCTACGATGCTCAACGGCATACGAGTGCACAGGATCTATGCCACGTTTTCTAGGCGTTTCGGCGCTTATAAAGCGCTATGGAATACTACCGCAGTAAGGGAAGTCAAAAAGATCCTTGCAGAATTCAAGCCAGAGGTCGTACATGCGCACAGCGTCAACGGGTACCTTTCGTACGGAGCGCTGGTAGCTGCAAAAAGAAGCGGGGCCCGGGTCGTCTTTACTGCACACGACGTAATGACCTTCAATTATTCCAAGCTCGTAGAATTCATAGATACCCAAGATCTCGCGGTGCACGACAAATACAATTATCGCGTGAGTCCCTGGTATCAGTTTCGACAAATGCGCTTCCGGTACAATCCGCTGCGCAATATGATCATTCGGTTTATCTTGAGAAGATACGTCGACCGGATGACAGCGGTCTCTGATGCGCTCCGGCAAGCGCTTGAGGACAACGGTATTAAGGATGTCCGTGTGGTACACAACGGCATAGATGTTGAGGATTGGGTCGCCATACCCGGGCGCGACAATGCGTTCAAGGAAAGATACCAACTGGGCGATACGGTAATACTTTTTGGGGGCCGCATTTCCGGGATCAAGGGGACCGACAAAATGCTCGAAGCTATTGCCGCGATTCGCAAAGATATTCCCGGCGTCCAGCTCTTGGTGATCGGCCACCACGACGATATGTTCAAGCGGATGCAAAAAAGAGCCGAGAAGCTTCGCGTTGCAAGCGCGACAGTCGCTCCCGGGTGGCTTGCGGGAGACAGCCTCAAGGCCGCGTATCATGCTTCGACGGTCGTGGCGGTCCCCACGCTCTCTTTCGATTCATTTCCTACGATGAATCTTGAGGCATTTGCGTGCAAAAAGCCTGTCGTAGCGACCTGTTTCGGCGGTTCTCGGGAGATCGTCGAAGACGGTATTTCCGGCTATATCGTGAATCCGTATAATGTCCCGATGCTCGTCGAAAAACTGTCCGCACTTTTGAACGACCCTAAAAAGGCTGCCGATTTCGGGCAAAAGGGGTATGAGCGAGTAACGAAAGAATTCTGTCTGGAGAAGCAAATCAGCCAATTCGAAGAAATCTACCGGATATGATGACTGTTTTCGCCAACATGATGATAAATAGCGACGAACGCTTCGAGCACCTCAAGGATTCTTTCGAATCGTTCAAAGATACAAGCGACGACTGGCTCATCAACATCCGCGGCAAAAAGCGCCTTGAAGTGATCGCGTGGCTCAAGGAGCGCCTTGGCGAAAAAGCGAACTTTTTTGAATTATTAGATGAATCGCGAGGTTGGACCGTTAATGCGCTTGAAATGGTCCGTCAAGCCAAGAATCCATATGTGATGATATGGATTGAAGACCACATGTACGTTGCGCCTCCGCAATATCTGCAAAACGTATTAATGGAAATGGCTCAGCATAAAGCAGACTATCTACAGTATTCCTGGTGGATGAATGGACTCTATAAACAGTACTTTGATGATATAGAACGAACTCGCGGGAACTCTATAGATACCGTTACGATAGGAAACGATGTCTGGAAAAAATGGCAAGCAGAAGGCAAAAATGTCCAGCTTATTTCACTGCTCGGCATATTTGAGAAGAATTTTTTAATCAAAATGCTGCGGTACGACCGTTATATGCTGCCGATGTCCGTTAGGCAGTCGGTTTTTCGAGTAATGTCTATTTTGAATAAAGCGGGTATTCGTTTTAATCAGAAGACAGCTTATCACCGAATCAACAGACTCATGAGATTCAAAATGCGTCGTCAGCCGATTGAGACACCGCATGATTTCGAGAAAGAGCCAAATCGTTACGATATACTGCCGATGCGAACCTCTGTTTCGCACAGAGAATTGTTTGCGTGTATGGACGACGACGACGACCCTGCTCACCGATCGTCGCTTATGACGCGTGGCATGTATCCGGTCCGCAATATCCTGGTGCCATGGGACTCAAGAGAGGCGCCTCAACGACATGTTCAAGTTAAAGAAACTCAACAAAAAGGCTCTTCAGCAAAAGAGGCATACACATTTTTCAGCTCCAAGGACGTACGGCATGTCCTCTGTAGGGAGTATGTCCGCGTCATACGCGGAAAGGTACGAATCACTGTTAAAGACCGGTCAATCGACCTGGTGCCAGGTAAAGGGGCTGCTTTTTTCTGTAACATTCCGCATCTTATCGAGGCATTGGATGACTCAGAAATCGAGCGCTACAAGCCAGATCTTGGGCTTGCCCTGCATAATCTTCTGGCGTAGCATGGGCCGATGGCTGTGCGCAAGGGGCTAAAACCCAAGCATTTTATAGTAGATGTCGACGGCGTTATGACCGATGGCCGCTTCTACTACACTCCGGATGGCAAAGCCATGAAGGCATTCGGACCAGACGACCACGACGGACTACTCCTGCTTAAGCCGTATCTCAACATCCATATCGTTTCAGGCGATAAGAAAGGCTTTCCGATTACCCAAAAGCGCGTCGCAGATGACATGAAGATGAGGCTGGATCTGGTGAGCACGGTAGAACGGGTCCGCTGGATGGAGGAAAGCGGCTACAAACCCGAAGAGGTGATCTACATGGGCGACGGAATTTTTGACGCTGCCGTTTTCGATAAGGTCGGTTACAGTATTGCCCCAGCAAACGCCTTTTACCTAACTAAAAAGCATGCTGATTTCGTAACACACTCTGCGGGAGGAGACAGTGCGGTCGCGGAGGCTTGCGTGCATATCCTTAAGAAGTTTTTTAAACCATTTGATCCGCTGGATTTCCAGCTTGAGAAGTCGAGCGGCGAATGGGCATCTAAAAAATAATATGGCCCAGAAAGTCTGCATACTTGCTGCTGGTGTTGGCAATAAAATGGGAGAACTCACGGAACATACCAACATCGCGCTTTTACCGGTCAATAATAAGGCAACCATATCGTACATAGTCGAGAAATTCCCTGTAAAGACGGAATTTGTCATAGCGGTTGGGCACAAAAAGGAATCCGTAATGGATTACCTGAAGCTGGCCCACCCTGAGCGCAAATTCACTTTCGTGCAGGTAGACAAATTCACGGGACCTGGCTCTGGTCCTGGCTACAGCATTCTACAGTGCAGGAAACATCTCAAAGAGCCGTTTGTATTTTTCACTGCCGACACAATGGTGCTCGAAGATATTCCACCTGTGGATCAAAACTGGATTGGCGTCGCTCCAGTTAAAGAAACCGAGCTTTATTGCACGGTCCGCATGCGCAACAACCTAGTCGTCCAGCTTGATAACAAAATCAAAACAGACAACAAATTTGCCTTCATCGGACTGGGGGGAGTAAAAGACCACGAGGAATTTTTCGAGGCGCTACGACATGACCAAGAAAGCCAGAGGGGGGAGGTCCAGGTAGTGACTGGTTTTTCGCGCCTCATAGAGAAAAAACTCGTACCCATCGGATTTACCTGGTTTGATACCGGGTCTCTGAAAAACTACATCGATACCAACCGTAATTTCTCGGGCGGCGGCAAAAAATTTGATTTCAGCAAAGGCGATGAATTTCTGTATTTCGTAAATGGCCGCGTGATAAAGTTTTTTGCTGATGCAAAAGCCGCCAAAAACCGCTACGAACGCGCTACCAAACATCTCAAAGGGCTTGCTCCTAAAATGGAAGCTCATCGCGGGAATCTATACTCGTACAAACTTATCGAGGGGCAGACTCTCTATAGCGTGCTTGATTCAAAAAAAGTACGCGATTTTCTCGGGTGGGCATCGAAACATCTCTGGAAACCGATCAATCTGGATTCGCGTCGCATGCGGGAATTCGTCGCAGCGAGCAAACGTTTCTATAAAGACAAGACACTACAGCGCATCGAAGCGTATAGAAGCAAAGTTCCTGAGCCAGAGTTTGGAATAATAAACGGGCTTCCGGTGCCTATGGTGAGCGAGCTTTTGAGTAGAGTTGACTGGGACTATGTCTCAGAGAGTATTCCGGTGCCGTTTCATGGAGACCTGCAATTTGATAATGTCCTGTACGTGGGTGAGAAGGGTGGGAAACACCCATTTGTACTTTTAGACTGGCGACAGGATTTTGGAGGTGTCGTTCATGCAGGTGACCTTTACTACGATCTGGCGAAATTGTACGGCGGGGTCACTATGTCGTACCCGCTGATCAAAGAGGGCATGTTTTCATATACGAGCGGGGACGGAGGCGCTGATTTCAAATACTACATTAAGAGCGATCTCTTAGAGGCTCGTCATGAACTCGAGGATTTCATCCTGAAACACAACTACGACTTGGCGAAAGTGAAGCTGATTACGGCGATAATATTTCTGAACATGGCGCCTTTGCATAAAGAGCCATTCGACCGCCTACTTTTCCATTTTGGCCGGTCGTCGCTCCACAAAGCCCTATCGTAAGCATGGCGCACGCTTTCAATTCTCGTCTTGGTATCGGTCCGATGAGCACCGAATCCATTGAGGCAACCTTTTTCTATTCGCATTTCTACCGCAAGGAGCTGATGCTAATTTCCTCGAAAAACCAGATCGACTGGAACGGAGGGTATGTCAACCGGTGGAACACGAAAGACTATATGGAGTTTGTGCGGCAGATGAAAGCCAAGTACCCGCTCGCGAAAGTGCATATCTGCAGGGACCATTGCGGTCCTGGGTTTAACGGTGTCGATGACCTTCGTGACGTCTACAAGACGATCGAATCAGACATAGAAAACGGCTTCGACCTGGTTCATATAGATTTTTGCCATTTCAAGGGCCCCAAAGATGAGCAATTTGAAGAGTCTAAGCGAGCCATCAAACACTGTCTGATGTTGAATCCGAACATTCGTATTGAAGTCGGAACCGACGAAAACGAGGGGGTCACCTACGGTCTACCCAACATCAACGAACTCGAGAAAGAAATAGATTATTTCAAGGCAGTCTGTGACCCGGAATTTTACGTAGTGCAAACCGGCAGCCTCATCAAAGAAATCAATCAAGTGGGTACGTTTAATGGGCCGTTTGTCGAAAAGATGGCGGCGCTTTTGCACGAAAAGGGCCTTAAAATGAAAGAACATAACGACGACTACCTAACGAAGCATGATCTACATAGACGGGAAGGTCTCGTCGACGCCATGAATATCGCACCACAGCTGGGTGTCATTCAGACTCAGCATGTCCTCGCCAAATGCACCATATACGGTATCGATACAACGGCGTTTTTGGAGCGGGTGTATTCGGGCGGCAAATGGAAAAAATGGCTCCTCCACAACACTCCAGAAAACAAAATGCTTTGCTGCATGATCGCCGGACATTATAATTTTGCGACGGATGAATATAAGCGCTTGATCCATGAACTTTCGCAGCACGAAGATGTCGAAGAATCTATTCGAGGCGAGTTGGTAAAGCTAATAGATCATTATGTCGGCGCGTAAGACAATATTTATCACAGGCTCTTCGCGCGGCATTGGTGCGGCTATCGCGCGGCTAGCTAAAAAGCGCGGGCTTAACGTGATCCTCCATGGGAGGAATAATTCTAAGGAGCTGGAACGACTTTCAAAACAATTCAAAAGCAAATACCTGGCATTTGATGTGGTGGATGAAGTCGCTGCCATTTCCGCGCTCAAAGGAGTAAAAATAGATATTCTCGTAAACAATGCAGGCATAAATCCTTCGAAGACATTTACTGAACTAACAGATCAAGACTGGAAAGAAATATTTGCCGTAAACGTGTTTGGACTCGCGAATGTCTCGCGCGCGGTACTTCCCAGCATGATCAAAGCCAGAGGAGGTAAGATCGTAAACATTGCATCGATAAAAGGGCTTAGCTCCGTATCCGGTAAACCCGCCTATGCAGCTGCGAAAGCTGCAGTAATGCGCATGACTTCGAGCATGGCAGAAGAGTTTGCCCCGCATAACATCCAGGTCAACGCGGTGGCTCCTGGATTTACTGACACAGAAATGACCAGCGCTACGCTTTCTCCGAAAATAAAAGCACAGATCGAAAAGATACCTGCAAAGCGGATGGCAAAGCCTGAAGAAATCGCCGAGGCCGTTTTATTCCTGGCGAGCGACAGGGCAGATTACGTGACGGGGCAGACCTTAGTAGTAGATGGCGGATATAACATTGTTGGATGATATGGAAGAATTCTTCAAACGCATTGAAAAAGGACAGACGCTAAGCGAGGGATTTACGTTTCCTATTACCAAAAGGCACTGGGGGACTGCGATCACCCTGGATGCCAATACGCGAGTGAATTCGATCTCAGGTGAGCCTTCCGCGCATTTTCATCGAATTCGCACCGAAGAATACATTCTCGTTTCAGGAGCGATGACGGTATATAGAGGAGACTATTTTGATGGGAATCTAAAAAAGACGGTCGGAGGCCTGGTAGGTGTCGCAATGAAACCGGGAGACAAGGTAGTGATTTATCCTGGTATAGTGCACATCCCGATCAGCACATCAAAGGGCGGGGCGGTATTTATCGAAATTAGTCACGGACCGTATGAGGATTCGGACATCGTGCGCATTTATGACAAAACCGGTCGCGATCTTGAGCTTGCTAGCCGTTGGAAGGATTTGGGGTATAAAGGAGGTCTGGGAATAAAAGAGTTGATTAAAAAAATAAACGCATAACTATGGTCCGCAAAAAATGGAGCCAAAAGGAAAATCAGGTAAAGCTTGTCATCAAGCCATGGGGTAATGGCAGGATTGGAGGTGTAAAAAGCGTAGGCGAGCTGTGGCTTAACTATGACCGCAATGAAAATGTGGGGGACAAAGATAAACGCTATGTGTTTAAAAAGCTCTACATCAAAAAAGGCACGAAGACGAGTTTTCAATACCACGTAAATAAACTCGAGACCAACCACCTTATAAAAGGCAAAGCCGAGGCTTGGCAGGAAAACGAAAAGGGTGTGATAGAAAAAAGTCTTTTTGAAGCGGGCGATACGTGGACCATTCCGTGCGGCCGCAAACACCGCTTGATAGCGCTCTCTGACATGGTGATGCTTGAGGCATCTACTCCAGAGGTGGATGACGTGGTACGTATCGCAGACGATACTGGGCGTGGAGATGGCCGCATCGAAAGTGAACACAAGGACAGTGCAAAAAAGAAGAAGCGCTAAGTCGTCGAACCTTTTCTGCCTAAACGATATCCGCCCCTGCCCTCGGGTACTTCGTCGCTTGCTATCAGCGTCATATCCATGCCAGTGACGATATCAAGCAAACTATCATCGGATATGGCAGCTTCCTTGAAGAGATCTGCCTCACTCATGTCTTTGCGCACCAAAATACCTGAAAAACGCCATCCTTTTTCAGATTGCATGATTTTATAGCCACTTCCAATATCGCCGCGTTCTGAATCTCCGATCACCACGAGTCGATCCTTGGGGACTTTGAGGCCCATGGCTTCGAGAGTCTTGATGAGTTTTTTAATACAGATCTCTTTACCGCCTCCAACCATATCTTCTCCAGGAGAAAGGGCGAGCGCAAATTTGTACAGACCCGAAACTGCCACGAGTTCACTCGCATATATGCCAGGATTTGAAGTCATGATTACGTTGGTCTGACCCAGCCGCGTTTTAGCCTGTAGTAAATGCATCAGCGGCCCATTTACAAAGGTTTCGGACTTGAAGAAATCTGGATTTTTTGCATAGAGATCCAAAACCGTATCGCGCAGCATGTAGCTATACTGGTCGACCGCGCTAAACGCTCTTTCGTGCCATCCTTCTGGATGTCCTGCTTCGTCAATCTTTTTTCGAAGGAGATCGTTTGCGATATATTTTTTGCGGTAGATTTCAACATCCTTTAGCTCAAGATCACCTTCCTGAAAGATTCGAATCAATCTATCAAATTCACGATAAGGAGTGCCGAGTCCCCACCCAGCTTCAAAAGTGGTTCGTAAATTATCAACATCGACTGCATTTGGAAACATTCGCGGTATGGCAGCGAACTGAACGGCTTTCGGCCAAAGCAGTGTTTTGTCGATGTCCCAAAAATTGACCATCATGAGGTTTCCATCTTCTGCAATGGCGACAGGTATTTCTACTTTTTCACCCTGAGGACCATGCAGTAAAGAAGCTACTGATCGTCGTTCGATTACCTGGAGTTTTTCAGTTGTGTCTGGTAGGGGATATGGCGAATTTGACGGAATCTCTCGCATAGTTTGAATTATAGACTAAATACGATATTGTCATATCTATGATCTACAAAGTACTTTTGCCAACCTCAGGCACCGGATCGCGCTTGAAAGACATCACCAAAAACACCAATAAATCGTTGGTGCCTATTGCGGGAAAGCCGACTATCGAATACATACTATCGTCTTATCCAAAGGAGGTGCCGATTGTGGTGACGCTTGGGTATCTGGGGCAGAGTGTCAAAGACTATCTCGAAGGCAACCATCCTGAAAGAACGTTTGAATTCGTCTGGGTAGACAAATATGAAGGGCCTGGCTCAAGCCTTGGCTACTCCATGCTTAAGGCAAAAGAAAATCTGCAGTGTCCTTTTATATTTCATGCTTGTGATGGGGTATTCGTCGAACCGATACCTGCACCGGAGTACAACTGGATGGGCGGGTTTGTCGATGATTGGAATACGACAGACCTTCCTCTCGCACAGTATCGTTCTCAGTCCATGAAAGATGGGGTCATTACACATCTCAATGATCGCGGAGTGCCCGGATTTGATTCGCTCCACATTGGTCTCGATGGTATCTACGACTACCAGCGGTATTGGGAAATATTGCAGGCTATATATGACAAAGATCCAAATGACGCGCAGATATCGGATGTTCCTATACTCGATACGATGCTCAAAGAGGGAATCGAATTCAAATGGATTCCCTATAAAGTCTGGCTCGACACGGGAAACCTCGATGCGCTTGCAAGGACGGAAAAGTTTCTCAAGTCTCTCGAAAAATAAAAAAGCCCATCGATTGCTCGACGGGCTGAAAGTCATCAACAATACTGTCAATCAGGATTCTTCATACGCGGCGAGTAATTTTCCGCACAGAAGTTCCAGGATGGCCGTCGAGTTGGCGGTCACCAGGAAATCGCAACCGACCGGGTCCAGTGCGTCGTGTTCGACGAGTGTATCCGAATCTTTTCGAAAGCCTCGTACGTATCCTCCGGCCTGAACTACCAGGAGCGCTCCTGCGAAATCCCAGGGGCCGCCTTTGGCTGTTGAGATAGAGCCCGCTGCGACCTTGGCGCCGTTGGCGACGAGCGCGTGCATGAAGCCATTGCTGCCGGGCACCTGGTACTTGATGTCAGTCATCACAAGTAATGTTTTCAACGCGACCATTTGACGTTTGTTGAGGCCGCCTTGGAAATCATGGGTGACATCGAGAAATATGTAGTCTTTCTTACCCAAAGGTCTTTCTCGATCAGTCCATTCTTTTCCGACTTGGAAAGGCCCTGCTTCATCGCCTGGGCCAAAGTGCCAAAGAAGCTCTGTGGGGGTATCGGCAGTTGCGTACCAGATACGTCCTAGTGCTGGTTCACCGATCACGCACGTACGCAACCGCCTTGCCTTACGATTGTAGAGGGCACAGATTACTGTCGAGGTTGACGACCCTGTAGCCATTGCCCCAGTACCGTCCATCGGATCGTTATGAAATTCGAAATCGAATTCCGTTTCTCCGGTGTCGGATTCTTCTGAGCGCATGCCAACTCCAGGCGTGCCTCGCAACAACTCAAGCATTGCTGCTTCGCTTCGGTCGTCGGTTGGAGTCACTAGTGTTCCGTCGGCGCTTTTCAGCGTCGAATCGGTAGCTTTGCCCTGAGCGGGTATGATTTCGTACATTCCAGCCACGACTGCCTGAATCTGGCGCTGGAGTATCGCTGATTCATCCACGGCATATTTCCTTCTGTGTGAAGATCTCGGCCTTCGCCGTCGAGGCACCATACCATTAGTATGCGTTTTGTCCAGAGGACAGGGCTTATGCTACCTTGGATGGATGCAGGTCCTCGTTACCGGAGCGGCGGGTTTTATCGGCGGCAGCCTCGTAAAGCGCCTGCTGGACGATGGCCATACGGTGGTTGGGCTCGACAGGTTTTCTCGTGGAAAGCCGGAAGATGTGCCCAGATTAACCTATGTACAGGGTGACGTGCGCTCCTCGGATATCGCGCCGTATTTTGATGGCGTAGACGCGGTATTTCATTTGGCCGCGCGCAACTCCATCCGTAAATGCGAAGATGACCCCGAGGCCGCTAAGGATATCAACGAACACGGTACGGAGAATGTCTTTTCGATGTGCTTAGAAAAAGATGTCGGGAAAGTGATGTACGCTTCGTCGGCCGTGCTCGACCAAGCGGACACCAGAAATTCCGTCTATGCAAAAACCAAGGCCGCTAACGAGGCGGCTGCCAGGCGATTTCAAGAAAAAGGTCTCGTTACCGTCGGACTGCGCTACTACAATACGTATGGTCCCGGAGATCATCTGTCGGCGGTAGGGAAATTCATCGAGGCACTCGTCAAAGGCGAGAGGCCGTGGCTCTATGAAGGGGATGAAAAAAACAAGCGTGATTTCATTTTTCTAGACGATATCCATGATTTTCATCTGCTGAGTCTGAGTGACCAGCGCGTCAATAATAAAGTCTGGAGTATCGGAACGGGCAAAAACCATTCGATCAGAGATGTACTCGATGCGGTGCAAAAAGTAATGGGCACGAGTGTTGAGCCCGAAGTACGCCCGCGGATACCCGGGGACATGCCGCGAGAAATGCAGGCCGATATTTCTGCCGCGCGCTCTCTCGGCTGGGAGCCCAAAGTCGACTTGGAAGAAGGCATTAGGCGGACGGTTCCTTATGTGCGGAACGAGTTCGGTATAATAGCGAGATTGCCATGACCTTTATTTTCCAAACCAACCGACATCTTCTCCTGAAGCTTATCGAAAAGCATGCCCACGTAGTAAAAGGCAAGACGCTTGATGTGGGCTCAGGGCCACTCCCGCGATACCGGCATTTGTTTAAAAACTCCACGGAGTACGTGAAAATGGATATTTTCGAAGACCCAAACGTGGACGTGGTTGGATTTGCCGAAAATATTCCGTTTCCGGATGGCTCGTTTGATTCGATTGTATGCACGGAAACCCTAAACGACGTGTTTGAGCCGACAAAAGCTTTTGCGGAATTCAACCGTGTTCTCAAGAAAGGCGGTATCGCATTGATCTCTGCAACGAATATAGCCCGCACAAACGACAGTCCTACGGAGTTTTGGCGTTTTACCAGGAATGGTCTTGAACAGCTCGCCATACGGAACGGGTTTTCTGTGGAAACCATGGACCAGCGAGGGGCTTTCTGGAGTACACGGGCTCAGCTTATGGTAGCTTACTGGATCACGCGGCTCAACGCATATAACCGCTGGTATTCGCGATTATTCGCCATATTTGCTTCCGTATATGGCAAGTTCTCAATATGGCTCGATACTTACGAGCGAGGTAATGCCAAACGCTCATTTACCAACGGATACGTGATGATTGCTCGCAAGGAATAATTTGTGCACCGACTCATCTCGACGACGGGTATTAAATGAGTCTTGATAACTTTATTACGATCGCACTGCAGCCGGCAAACTGACCTGGGGAGGTGGGAAGTGCTGTGTGCAAACATGGCCGTTTTCGTTTGCTTGATCGTGGCTCAGGACAGTTCGGGCGGTAAGCTAAGCGTCGTGCAGGATTTCTTTAATACGTTATACTCCTGCAATGCAAGAACAGACAGGGAGCATGTACGGTACTCCGCTTTCCAACTTTCTCAACAGTTCCGATGTGTACGCTCCAAAAAGGGTCCGCGACAATCAAAGCATCCAAATGATCGGACCATTCCAGAAGGGCGGTTTTTTCACGGATGTCAGAAGTCTAAATGAGGAGAGCGTTGTCTACTCGATGGGCGTGGGAGACAATATTGAGTGGGATCTTGCCTTGACACGCATGTTTGGTTGCAAAGTTTTCGCGCATGACCCGGATCCACTAGCTGTGGAGTGGTTGCGAAAACAACAATTACCTAAAACGTTCATCTTCGCGGCAGTTGGCATTTCTGATCACGACGGGGCACTTACGTTTTATCAACCGTATCGTCCGGATAAAATTAACAAATCGAGCGTCTTGAAAACTACGAACCCCACAACGCTACCGGTAAAACGGCTCTCCACGCTGATGACTGAGAATGGTCACGACCATATTGATGTCTTGAAGGTGAACATCGAAGGTGGCGAATTCGACCTTATAGCTGATATTGTAGATCTACCCATTATGCAGTTGATCATAGAATTCCATGGACGATTCTTTCCGTGGATAGGGTGGTTGAAAACTTTGCTCGCGGAAATGCGTTTACGCATGGCAGGTTTCAGGCTCATTGCACGGGAAGGGGATATACGCACCTATACTCGACATACTTAACAGGTCTGGTGACGGAAGGGTGACTGTCACGATGCGCCGGCCTGCAAACAGGCTAGGTTATGTGCTCTTTGTGACGGATCGCGCGCCATTGGACCACGTATACGAGGGATGTGGTGGCATGGGTCAGAACCGCGCCTATGACTGCCCCCCACAAGCCGTAATGCTGGATCAAAAATATAGCACATAGGGCAGTAACAATGCTTGGCAGGTTCCACAAATATAGGAGCTTTTTCGGAATGAGCGTCACTCGTGATGCAACGACCGATGAGAGTAGCGCTGTTGTGACTTGCATAAGAATTGTCAATGAGAAAACGAGCGAAAATGGTACAGCGTCTATGTAATTGGGAAAAAAGAGATAATAGAAAGGATACGCTAGAATACAGTATCCGAGTGTCAGGGCGATGCCTATAAAAAAAAGAATGATGGTGCGCCGTTTCAAGACTTTGCCCACCACGGCAGTGCTTTGACTAGCCAATTTTGGTGTGGCAAGTGCCGTCGGTGTGTTGAGAAGAGCGCGTGCCTGCGTCACAGGTGCCAAAGCGAACGTGTATAGAGCGAGTTCTGCAGCACCGAGATAATGATAGACTAGTATCGAATCGAGTGAGGACAGGAGAATCCCGACGGCACCCACCAGACCGTTGTGCAGAGCGAAGGAAAGGGCACCCGGCTCTATTTCCTTGTTTGGAGGATACTTTCTAAGCGTGTATCGGAGAGAGAGCCAGCGTGAAAGCGACCACGTTGTGGTATACGCAATAAAAATGATTATCGCGTTATCTGAGATAAAAAGGGCGAGAGCTAGGGCTGTGGCGGAAAAGATCTGGCCGGCGATACCCAACAGGCTTGAGAGTCGGAAATCTCTCTTGCCTACGAGTACCGCATTGAAGATACCCAATGGCTCCATCAGGGGGACAAATATTGCCGCAACGATCATACACCATGCGACTATGGTGTTGCCGTAATAAAAGTAGTAAGTTGCGACAAAGAGTGCGCCGAGCGATCCGATGAGACCGTATCGTATTTTTGCGGCCAAACCCATGACTACTGTCCCATCCTTGCCTCTAGATACTGCCTGGGTCACTGCTTCGTCCATTCCGCGCAAAGAAGTAATGGCAAATATGCCAAAGAGGGTTAGGGCATATTTATAGGTACCGTATTCGTGTGGGGAAAAGAGGTTAGCGAAGGCGAGCGCTAGGCCAAAAGATACTGCGCCGGTGATCACGGATGAGCCCGAGAGCCAAAAGCTGCCGTGGGCGAGGTAGACCATGTCGGTGCCGGTGTATTTTTCGCTCCAGCGTAGGAGCTGGATGACTTTGTCCTGAAAACGGCGAAACATCAGGCTATCCTAGCTTAATTGTGTCAATTTTGATAGGAAATATCTTCACCTTGCGGACACTTCTGCGAGGCATATAATCCCTCTATGGCTAATAAAGATACTCTTGAAGTCAAAATTGACGCCCTCACTTTGCTGGTTGAAAAGGGGTTTGGGGCCGTTGCCGACGATGTCGCGCATATCAAACAAACTATGACCACCAAAGCTGATCTCGAGAAGCTCGCTACCAAAGAGCAGCTAAGCGCCGTTCAAATGCAGGTCAATTCTATCGAAAATCAATTGCGACAGGCTCGGACTGAAATCCGACTCGGGGATTTGGAAGAAAAAGTATTTGGTGAGTTACGAAGATAAGTGGTTTATTTTTGCCAATACTTCTGGCGTCGCCGCACCCTTTTTGTTAGATTGCTTACGTGAAAACTAGTCTCAAGAAGTCCTCCAAAAGATCCGCAAAAGGCCCTAAATGGGTGGCCGTCTCGGGTGGGTTTGACCCGCTTCACATCGGCCATGTGCGCATGCTCAAAGAAGCGCGGCGGCTTGGTGACAAACTAGTGGTGATACTCAACAACGACAACTGGCTCCGCAATAAAAAAGGTTTTGTTTTTATGGCTGAAAAAGAACGCAAAGAGGTGATCGAAATGTTCCCGTTTGTCGACAAAGTAGTACTGACAGAACATAAGATAAGCGACCCGGACCGCTCTGTGGTGCGCGCACTTCGCAAACTCAAACCGGCGATATTTGCCAATGGTGGTGATAGAAAGCCCGAAGGCGACCCGGTGCCGGAAGTCGAGCTCTGCAAAGAGCTCGGCATCAAAATGGTCTACAACATCGGCCACGGCGGCAAAGTCCAGTCTTCGTCCTGGATGCTCGGTCGCGCTCGGCGCGACAGCGTGCGCGGCGTCCGCCCATGGGGTGAATACTATGAGTGGGATGCAGGAGAGAAATGGTATGTAAAAACCCTTTATATCTCTGCGGGCAAACGTATCAGCCTCCAATATCACCACAAACGAGCCGAGCGCTGGATATTAGTCGAAGGGGATGCGTATGCGATAACGGTAATAAACGGCAAAGAAACAAAGACCAAATTGAAATTGGGTGAACCTTTTAGTGTTGATCGCGGCACGGTACATCGACTAGGTTCGATCAAAGGTGGTGTAATAGCTGAAATAGCGCTCGGTAGCTCTTTCGATGAAAGCGATATCATCCGTCTAGAAGATGATCATGGCAGAGTCACGAAGTGACTCTGCAAATTCCAATAACCAAGAAACAAGTACCAAATAATGCAAAATACAAGCACCAAGAAACAATAACCAAATAAAATACAAACTCCCAAAGCTCAAGAATCAAATTTTAGATGATTTAGTTATTATCGAGGAAAGAATGTTTCTAAGTTCCGTGGCTTCGCGAATTAACGGCAATGTTCTCTCCGTGGAGTTGCCATTTGCTTCGATAATCAATTCAAGCCAGTGAATTACTTCTTTTGACTCTTTACGAGATATTTTGAGCCTATGAACAAAGTCCTTTTGGCCCAATGCGTCATTTGCTTCTCTATAATTTGCTCCGATTGATCCTGCAGATCCAACAGCTTGTCCGGTAAGCCGATCGTTTATTGGATTTCTCGGCAGTGATTTGCAAAGTCTGATCACATGTTTGGCAAATTCAGTAGTGCGCTGTTCTAAATCGTAATTTGACCCCATGTATTCGTTTGATTATTGATATTTGCTGTTTTGAATATTGTTTGGAGCTTGTTTCTTGTATCTTGGTGCTTAGCTATAGTTTGGTTATTGTTTCTTGGTCATTGGTTCTTACTTTTCCTTAGGAAAAGTACAATGCCTAAGAATCCGACGAGTATAAACAGCGGCAGATACGGTGTATTAAATCTCGGAACTACATTGAGGAAACTGAGGGTAACGGTATTGTAGAAAATAAAGAGTACCGAGAGTATCTGTAGAGATCGGATATCCCAGTTACCCTTTGTACGGAAGAAATGATACGCGCCGAATAGGAAGAAAACATACATGACTCCATACAGAATTGGTCTGAATACTCGAGGGAAGGAGTCCGCATAGTCATGCTCGATATACGCGAGTTTCATGATTTCTACCAAATTGCCATACAGGTAGTGACCCGGCCGGCTCAGTATAGTCTGGATGTTTTCGGCGCGGATTTGGGCTATTGCTTCGCTGGTAGTGGCTTTGAGTCCATATTCGTAACCAAGCTTTTTCAGTTCATTGTCAGTAAGGAACTGTGTATTGACGCCTCCAGATATGCTCCTCCATAACCAGTCTCTTGCGTACTGCGTGATCTCGCCGTAGCTGAGCTGGGCGCGGACCGCCCGATAGTAAAGCATTTCGTTATCCCGGCCCTGTGTTACTGCAAAGATCCCTGTGTGCTGGTATATGTACGTGGCGAATGAAATCGGTATCAGTGCGGCTATGGCCACCGTGGTGAGGCTATTGCGGATAGTTATCCAGCTGAGCAAATTTCTTCGCAGGAAATACAGATAGACAAAGTAACAAAACGCTATGAACGGAATGAACAACACAAACTGCATGCGCACCAGTGTCTGGTACCCCGCAGCAAGCCCTAAAAGCGCATACCAGTACCATTTGGTCTCAGGGTCGCGCATGATTCGTACGCACAGCGCAAATACAACGCCCAAGAAAAAGGTGAAGAGCGTTTCGGTGCCGATATCGAATGTATGGTCGCCGAGTATCGGATGTGCCGCTATTGTCGCACCGGCGATGATCGCGAGCACTTCTCCATAGCGCTTAAGCAGTATGTAAAATAAAAAGCCTAGGAGTCCCAGCAGGACGGCCTCGAAATACATGGACGTAAACATCGCTGTCCAAGTCTCGATGCCGA
>JAGVDT010000093.1 GCA_020058565.1 Minisyncoccota bacterium
CGTGCCGTCCGATACATAACCTTGGTGCTACGGCCCGATAGCAGAAACCCAACAAACATGTCCCCGGCCGATATTTGCAGCAAAAAATCCTGCTCAATAGGGCCAAGTCTTCTCGGTCGGTTTTGCCTCTTCGACATCGGCGGGAATATAGCACGGACTTCACGGCCGTGGAAACCAAACTATATTTCGGCTGCGGCTAGCGTTTAAGGAGTTGAGATTCTGAACATTAGAATTTGCTGGACCTATCGCAGGCGTGTGACTTTCCACATGGCTTGTAGAAGCTTGATGTGGAAACGATGCCGCTCCATTTCAAACCTAAATGGCATTTTAGTGCCGGGACAAAACAGGTAGTTGCGGATCATGCGCAGAAACCAAAGGGTTGAGATCTTCGCGTTATCGAAACACGCGTGTATGAATTGCCAGAGCGTTAATTCGCCTGCCTGCTCGACTGCTACGGCAATCTGGTAGTCCCATTTCCTGCGGATCTCCGGTATATCATCTTCGGTCGGCAGGTACATAAATCCTTTATTTAAAATCTCCGCCTTTACGCCCGGCTTAAGTTTGATGCGTTCGTGCACGCGTTTTATGAATTGTTCCGTAGAGTTCTTAGCAAAAAATCGCATCTGACGATTCGGGTACGTAGAAGCGCAGTCGATGATGGTACCGCTCAAGACGTATTTGCGGTTGACCCAAAAAGCCCCTTCGCCATTTTCTCCCCTCTCACGAATAACCTCCCGTATAGTTTGTATCAGTTCAGGCCCTGCTACTTCGTCTGAGTCCAGCCAAAATATCCAGTTGTGCCTGGCCGCCATATAGGTCTGGTTGCGCACCCCGCCGAAATCGAATATTTTCCCGTCCTCCAAGAATTTTGGGTCCTGGGTGATTATGTTCGCTCCGTAACGCTTGGCGATATCTAGCGTTGCATCGGTAGAGCCGCCATCGCAAACCACGATATCATCAAAATCCTTCGAGCTTTCGAGTGTTTTCTCGAGGGTCTTGGCGTTATTTTTGGTCAACACCGTCAGTGTCGCCGGAATCTTTCCCTCTTGAGAAGACATCAAAAGATTGTAGGATACTTGCCGCCTTATCGCAAAGAACCGCGCTTTAGGATGCTCGTGAACTCTGCACGCGACGTCGAGCGTTTTACTTCGCTTCTCGGCATCAGCAGAAGCTCGGTCTGAGCAGTGACAAAGCCGCGCATGCCGCAGACCGCAATGCGTATGCCACATTCGGCCAATACCGTACGAATTTCAGCTGATTGCCGACCGTATGGGTACGCAAAATACCGGCATGGCTTGGAGAACATCTTTTCCAAATACTCTCGAGAATCGCTCACCTCATTGCGGACTTCCTCGAGAGGAACTTTCGTTAGTTTAGGATGCGTCACCGTGTGCGGCTGAAAATCGACGAGCCCGCTCTGCTGCATTTCGCGCATCTGCGTCTCGGTGAGCATTGGGTTAGAACGCGCAGTACTTTCCCGCGTCTTACCGATAAATCCTGTGATGGAAAAAATGGTTGCAGGCACAGAGTATTTTTTGAGTATTGGAAAAAGGTCCGTGTAGTTGTCGTCGCGCCCATCATCAAAGGTTAAGACCACCGTCCCATCCTCGACTTTGCGCGCATCTATCATGCGCTCAAGCTCTTCGAGGGAAATTACTTTCAGCCCCTGCCGCGCAATCTCTTGAATCTGCCATTCCATATCTTCACGAGAAACCGTATACGGATCATCAAAATTACCGACGGAATGATAGGCAAGAATCAAACATCCTTTCCTGCGAGGCAGGAGTCTCTGTAGTGAATATAAGAGCGATATCAGAAATGAGCGCATAGTTGAAGCTTACGCTTTTCCGAGACTAACCAAAAGCTCTTTAATTATCTTTTCCGGCATAAGTTCGGACTCGAAATATTCCCGTGCAGCTTTGCCTAGACTGTGCCTTCTTACCTCATCTCCTTTCAGCTCTAAAATCGCCGCTGCAATCGCTTTACCCTCAGCGGGCGGAACGAGCTTGAACATGGTTTCTGGAGAGGCAAGCTCGCGGATGCCGCTGCCATCTTCGGTAATGATGGCTTTGCCCATTGCCATAGCTTCGTAGACTTTGTTTGGAATTGCGCGCAGAGCGCGATCAATAGGGCCAAAGAGGCCTAAAACCACATGCGAGTTTGCCATGTACTCTGCTACTTTTTCTATGGGCACTTTGGAAGAACGCTCTATGCGGTTTTCAAGCCCCAGTCGTTTGATTTCAGCGTCCAACCTTTCGGATTCTTGGCCGTGTCCGATTATGCGGAAATGAATATCTTCGTTCCTGAGAATGTTTGCTGCTTCGATGATGTACTGAATACCTTGCACGGGAATAAACGTTCCGTGGAAATGCACCGTGAATTTTTCTGGCTCAGGAGTGTCTACCGGAAAGAAAACTTCGTCGTCCGCGCCGACAAACACTCGTATGAATTTCTCCCGAGGTAGCCCAAATTCTCGTACGAAGTATCCGATATTGCTCTCTGTATCCATCAGCACCCTTCTCGCGAGTTTGCAGCCCCAGGTATCGAGCAGTCGATCTCTTTTCGCCTGCCAAGAATTTGCGCTGTAGTGTTTGCGGTCGAGCACATTGCTTTCATAGAGGGACAGAAATGCGTCAAAAATAATCCGCCGACCGAAAACCAGACGCGCGATAGGCACTGCGGCATGCCCCGGAAACGGCACCAGTACCAAATCGTATGATCGTTTGCGAGCGCTCAGGCCTAGCATCAAAAGTTTGAGATACTTCATGGCCCCACGATTTTGCCGTGTGTCCACGTGGCACTCCTCCACCACCCACCCATTGCGAGTAAAACCATTTTTCAAGATTTTCGTGCGCGAATACTTGCGATCGTAGAAACCAAAAAAAAGGACTCGCTTCATCCCGTTAGAGGCTGGCCGCAAGTTTTGAGTTTGTATCATAGATGTTTATTCTCCGTCTCGCTGAAAATCTGTAACAATTTCGATATATACGTGCGCGTGCACAGCCTCTAACGGGATCATGCTATACCGTATTTAAGTCCATCGAGTATCCGAAGAATCAGCGCGGACAAACTGTATCGATGCACCGCGAGCTTTCTCATTTCCTCCCGCAAAGCCGCCCTATCTTCTCGCGGCAAATGCGCGATGTGCTCTAGAGTTTGCGCCAAAGACTTTGCGTTGCCTTCTTCAAACATCAGCTCCCGCGGGAGCACGTCCCGGAGCGCTTTGTTCGATGCGACCGAAATGCAACCGCATGCCATCGCTTCAAAGACTGCTTTGTCGAAACTTCCCGTGTCAGTGGCATTTACATGCACGTCATGGGTTTGATATGCGTCCCGAATACCCTCAGACGTCGCCTTTCCCCTAAACATCCATGCTCCGAGATGATCGGCTCGTTTGCGCATCCCCTCAGCGTATCGCTTGTCTCTAGGAAGCTCTTCTCCGTAGTAATCAAATAGAAACGGCGTATGTCGCTTCACGAGTTCGTCGGCAGCATCGATCATGCATTCGACCCGCTTTACGGGCGCAATGCGTGCAGCACACATGACTCGCAGCTCTGCAGATGGAGTAATTTCTTTCGGTACGAAAAAATCCGTATCTACACCGAGTCCGACGGGCACGAGTTTCGGCGTCACTATCGGAAAACTTTGCTCCGTCGCAGTAAATACTTTGTAGGCGAAACGCATGCCAAAACGCAGTCTCCAGGTGGCGCGTGGATGTATGTACCAAAGGCCGACTCGTTTGCGTAGATATAGCCAAAGCCACCCGACCAAGACCAGATATTCGGGGTTCATATGCACAAGGACAGCGTCGTATTCCCTGCGCAATCTCCATGCGTAAGCCCACAACCGTGAGACATATTTAAATAGCGAGCGCCCATCTTCTTTACCAAGAGAATGCACTGATACATTTTTCGGCAGCGCATGCCTCCCCTCTTTGAGGCAAATCACGTGGACGTGTTCGGCATTTTTTGCGAACTCTTCGAGCCAACGATGGAAAAAGGCGAGCACCGGGTCATCGAGATCCACTGCCTGCGTTGTGATAAGGAGTTTCATCTCCTTAATTCTATCGCTTTTTCTTGTAGCGCTTTACTACAGCTGGGCCATAGACTCCTTCGAGGAGATTAATGTCTTTGTTGGTAGACACTAGTAGCGCGAGGTTCATTTTCTCGGCTGCGTCTAGAAATGCGGTACCTTCTTTGTCTTTCGTAATCGTCTCATAAAAATATCGGTAAGCGGCGAGGTCCTTGATGAAACAACCGCCTCCGGCGCCGCGGCCACCTTTATTTACTGGTGTGGAATATCTGTTTGGAATATACGGATCAGCCTCGATCGCGCGCTGGATTTTCTCCCAGTCGCAGCCGAGTTTCTGCGCGATATCGTACATGAGGTTGAACGTGAGTATCTGCATCACACCGCTTACATTGTGGGAATATTTGTATATTTCAGCTTCTTCGCTGGTGCAAATAACCTGATGTGGAGCATACGGCAATATCTTAAGTACCCTTTCAGCCGCTTGGCGATGCTTTTCATCTTCTACCGGCAATCCTATGACGGTAGCAAAGGGATGTGATGTATCATGAGCGGCTGTTGCTACCGACAAAAACTCTGGACTGAAGAGGATGACGAGCTTCGAAAATTTCTTCTGGAGCTTGCGGGTCATTCCGGGCGGCATGGTGGATTTTATGATCGCCATTGCTCCCGGCTTTACGAGCCCGAGTGCCTCTTCCACGATACCTATAGAAAAACCTTTCGGGGTGGTAGGAGTCGGTACCGCGATCATCACAATGTCGCAGGTGCCTACTTTTTCTTTGTTTTCGACCCACGGCTCCTCGAGCGCGTAGCGTATAGTCGGATAGCCGCGCTCCGCGAAATTGTCGGCGTAGCTCTTGCCGACGTAGCCGTGTCCTATGAATCCGATAGTTGGTTTGTCGCTCTGTGTAGCCATGAATTCGGACTATATCACAGCCCTCGCAGACTGTTAACGTGTAGACAACAGGTCGTTGCAGTAGCGTTCGACGTATTCGTCAAAGTCCTTATATGGCGCGATCGCTATATTTCCTTTGCGAGGCCCGTCTGCTATCCATTTCAAAAGCGATCGGGAGAACTCTTGGGGGGTCGTGACTATTGCGCCCGCCTCGCGAGCGACTCCAACGTCAGTGGACAGCACGGGGACTCCAGCCGAAAGAGCTTCTACTATAACTAGTCCATAGCCTTCGTAGCGGGACGTTACCAGTACCATATCGGCTTCTGCATACAGAGATGCAGGATCTTTTTTCCAGTCTTGCATATAGAGCCGATCAGCTACGCGCAGATGCTGCGCATGCCGATAGTACGCTTGACGCAACGATCCTTCACCGACGAGCGTAAGTCCGACGTCGTGTCCTTGCGCGCGAGCTGCGGCGAGCGCGTCTATCGCGAGTTCGAAACGCTTTTCTTTTTCAAAGCGACCGATAGCGAGAAGGGCTATTTTCCAGCGTGCATGCTTCGTGCGAGGTATTGCCGCGAAATGCGCCGAGTCCACAAAAATCGGAAGTACGGTTATGGGCGCCTTTACACCTTTGCGACGGATATCGTCTGCGGTCTTTTGAAGTATGACTCTGATGCGAGCGGCGCGCCGCAAAACAAACCAAGCTATTTGCACTCGAAACCAATTCAGAAACGAATGCCGTGAGAAAGCCTTCGAGGAAAAATCCGTATGCACTTGGATGTGCAAAGGCACCCTAAAGACGCGCGCAATGAAAAGCGAGGCAAGACCTGTTTCAAACGGGTCTTGCGAAGTAATAATGTCGGGCTTCGGTAATTTCCTAGCGACGCGCCATGCATCAAGGCCATACATGAATCGCGAACGCGAATTGGTGGGATTTAGCGTGACCGTGTCGAAACGCAGCGAGTGAAGCCCCGATCCGCGATTAAAAACGATAATATCGAGATCACCGATCTTTTCCGCATACGCAGTCTGCCTCTCTCGCACTGCGCTCCCGTCTTCAAAAAGTTTCCTGTCAGTACCTATCGAGAGCACTCTCATCCCGTTAGAAACTGGCCGCGGGTTATGTATAGTAGACATAGTTCATGGTTCCAAGCCCATCGGAAATATTCTCAATCTTATCGTTCAAGCGAGCGCGTGCACAGTTTCTAACGGGACTCATGGTTTTTGCACAATGCGAATAAAATCATCGGCGAGATCGTCATAGGTGCGCATCAGGGGGTTTTGTTTGATGCGTTCAACAAATCCCGCATAGGTCGAATCATCGCACATCATTAAGATCTTTTCAGAGATATCGTTAGCGTCCAGCGGATCAACGAAAAGTCCAAATTCTTTGTACAGAGTCGCATACTCGGAATATTTGCTGAGTATAAAAGGTTTACCGCAGCGTAGCGCATCCAATATGAGGTTGGGCGTTATTTCGCTCACTGACGGGAGTATTACCACGTAGGCACGCCGAATTTTTTCCATTAATTCCCCCTGCGGCAGCTGTCCTGTTTCTAGCGTAATCTCAGGGACTATCTTTTTCGCGTTTTGGTACGCGACGGCCAATTTCTTTTTGTTGCGGAGCTTGATGTCGCGCCCGTACATGACAAAATTTTTTCTTTCGGGTGCAACACTTTCCAACCTCTCCGATATGGCATTTTCGATGATCGGCGAATTTGGATCGGCTTTGTAGTGTGAAACCCAAATATCTTTTTGAAATCGCGAGCTGAATATGACCACAGAGTGGCATACGATAAATTTTGTGACGAAATGGTAGAGATGCTCCCGGCGGGAAAATGGCTTATGCTTTTCGTAAAAAAAAGGAAGCGGCAACAGGTCGCCGGTGCGCTCGACGTACTGCTCCCAGAGAAAATCCCCGCCGGTGCGCACTATCAATTTCTTGCGGAAAAGCTTTGCGGCAAAGTACGCGGGAAGCGCAGCGCTAAACGTATCAAGAGCAATCACATGATCAGCTTTAGCAACCTGTGGCAAGAATCGTAAAAACAATGCCGCATGTCTCAGGCCGATAGGCAGCATTTTTAGCGCTCCGAACGTCCCGATATCTACGGTATGCCCGCGTTTTCGCAGTGCCTCAGCGAGGTTTTTAGCGTAGTAGGCAGGTCCGCCTATTTCGGGCGGGTATATGCCAGTGGCGATAAGAATGCGCATCAGAAAACTCTAGCAAGTTATTGTCGCATAGAACAGGGCGCCGTTGGGCGCCCTATCTTGTCCGTGCGATTTGAAACCACATACTGATACCTTGGTCCATCACCTCGAAGAACGGGCGACGAACCTCGTAGCAGATCGTGAGCCAATTGACTGCTGAATACGGGTGTGCGGGATGCAGTCCCAAGCACCAATCGGCCAGCGCACAGTACGGAAGCTTGGCTGCGTAGCAATCATCAAAGACCTCCGCAGCCGACGGTAGAACCAGATATGTATGCATCGTGGGTTCTCCTTTCCACCGAAATCAGACACCCGAAACTGAAATTATGCAAATAGCTTTGTGAACACCTTTTCGCGCATGTTTTTGGCTATGATGTCCCAGTCATATTTTTCCTCTACCATCTTTTTTGCTGTTGCAACGACTTCGCGCACCTTTTCCGGCCGGGCCATGATGTCTTTTACGGCCTCAGCAATTTGCTCTGGCGAATCTTTGTCTACGGCCCAACCAGTAGTCGACTTATCGGGATTGTGCTTTTCGTCAAAAAGAAAGTCAGCAATACCGCCTTCTTGTGTAGCAATTACCGGTAATCCCGCCGCCATTGCTTCTACAAACGAAGCGCCAAATCCCTCTGAGCGACTCGGTCGTACAAAAATGTCCGCCGAGTGCAAATGCGTGAGCATATTTTCGTGGTCGATATGTCCTAAAAACTGAACTCTGTTTGAGACTCCTTCTTTTTCCGCGAGCTCACGCAATGCGTTTTCTTCCGGACCAGTGCCAAGGACTTTGAATCGCACATCTGCGAGCCTGGGCAAAGCTCGTATGACATCGTCGATCGCATTTTTACGTACCAGACGTGAAGTCGTAACGAGCACCGTACCGGCATGCGGCACCAACTCCCCACTGAAACGCTTTACATCCGCGCCGTTTGGAATTATTTCTATAGTACCTGTAAAACCCAGTCGTCGCGCCCAACTGCCAAGAAAGCTTGATAGTGGCTGCACGATATCTGCCTTGGTAAAACCTCGCACGAAAAGTGGCCAGAGCGGACGCATCGTATTTTCGACATACTCTAGCGGATCACCTTCTTGCAGATTTAGCACATATCCGACTCTCGGAAAACGATTCTTGAAGAGTCCCGCCGGAACGCCAGTAGAGTGTGCCATCAACGCCCATATCGCATCGAAGTTAAATTGGGAGTGAAGCGCTGCGGCTTTACGATATGCTAAAAACTGGAACAGGAATTTATTGAGTCGGGTATTTCCGGAAAGGATTCTATGTACCTGCACATTCCCTATCTTTTCTTCCGCTTTTTGTTCCGGAGTAAAACGCATCGTAACCATATGGAATTCGATGTCTGAAATGCGGTCGGTAATCTCCTTCACAGCGACCTCAGCGCCCCCCACATGCGGATAGTAGGCAAGGCTAAAAATAAGGACTTTTTTCATGTTGCCTGAATGTCTTGGTAAGTATAATATCGACGGATGTCTTCTCCTAAAAAAGCTCTCGTCACGGGTGGCGCGGGGCCTGCCCCGCTTCACCGGTCAACAAAATTTGTCTATCAGCGGAAATTACGTACCTTTTGAGATATGGGCGAAACTATTAAAAAACGAGCTGTTGTCACAGGTGGAGCGGGCTTTATTGGCTCGCATCTCACCCGCAGACTCGTGCATGACAGCTGGAAAGTCACCGTTGTAGACAATCTCGCAACCGGAGACAAGAAAAATCTTTCCGACGTCTTGAAAAAAATCACGTTCGTGAAAATGGACATAAACGACACTAAGAAACTAACCAAAGTTATGAAGGGTGCGAGTGTCGTCTTTCATCTCGCCGCGGTCCCCTCCGTCCCCCGTTCTATCGCAAAGCCGTGGGATTCTCACAAAGCCAACATCGACGGTACTTTTAGCGTCCTGATGGCTGCGCAGGATGCGAGGGTCAAGCGTGTGGTCTACTCGGCATCGAGCTCCGCCTATGGTGAGACGCCAACGCTTCCGAAACGTGAAGACATGCCGCCTTCGCCCATTTCTCCGTACGGGCTTCAGAAATGGGTCGGGGAACAATATACGTTTCTTTTCAATAAATTCTTTGGGGTAGAGGGCGTTGCGCTCAGATATTTCAACATCTACGGACCGAATCAGAATCCTGATTCGCCATATGCGGCAGCAATCCCAAAATTCATCCGAGCGATGCGGGCTGGTAAACCCGCAGGGATACACGGCGATGGCTCGAATTCTCGCGACTTCACCTATATCGACGACGCAGTAGAAGCCAACATCCTTGCAGCCACTGTACCTGGCGCAGCAGGTGAACTCTTCAACGTCGCACGCGGCGAACAAGTCTCGATCAACGAGCTTGTAAAAACGATCAATCAGGTACTTGGCACCAGTATTGATCCTGTACACGGCCCAGAAAGAGCCGGTGACATTAAACATAGTCTCGCCGACATATCAAAAGCTCGCACCATATTAGGCTACGACCCCAAAATTTCCCTCGTGGAAGGCGTTCGTCGAACCGTAGAGAGCATGCGGCCCGCACCAAAGAAACGACGCTAGATTTATTTTTTTTCTTCTTGCCTTTTTACCCACTGAAGCTCATGTTGAATCATGTCTTCCAGGCCTAATTTTGGCTGCCAACCAAGTTCGCTTTTGATGCGCGAGGAATCCGCGACTAATTCCGCAGGATCGCCTTCGCGACGCGGGCCGAAAGAATAATCTAATTCTTTACCAGCTACACGCCCTACTGCCTGCACAACCTCAAGATTTGAAGATCCGATACCATTGCCGCAGTTGAAAATGCGTGTTACTCCTGAGCCTCGAAGATAATCCAAAACCTTCACATGCGCCGCTGCCAGGTCGGTGACGTGGATATAATCTCTCACGCACGTGCCGTCTTTGGTCGGATAATCGCTCCCAAAAATGGTGAATTTTCTATTCTCAAGATGAGCCCGAATACACGAACGTATCATGTGTGTCGGGCTTTTCTCGATACGATAGCCGGTGCGTACCTCCGGGTCAACGCCAGCGACATTGAAGTATCTTAGGATCCCCTTTTGCATTCCTTCTAATTCCAGGAGGATTTTCTCAGCGCGGAGCTTTGATTCGCCATACGGGTTTATGGGCAGTAGTCGGTCATCTTCATGTGCTGGAACTCTTTCCGGGTTTCCATACACCGCAGCGCTGGATGAAAATATAAAATGCTTTACGCCGGCTTTGACGCATGCTGCAGCCAGAATTCCTGTGTTTTCCGTGTTGTTTTTGAAATACTTATCAGGTTCGCGGACACTTTCATCTACCCGAATAAAACCGGCAAAGTGGAGCACCGATCCGACTCCCTGCTCGTTTATGACTTTCTCCACGAGTGCACTATCGCCGGTATGGCCACGCACAAATTCTATGCCTGGGAGGATTCGTGACTCGTCGCTTTCTGATAGATCATCGAGAACAACGACACGCTCCCCGCGCGCCAGGAGAGCCAGAGCAACGTGTGAGCCAATATAGCCGGCACCACCGGTCACCAATACAGACCCTTTATTTTCGTCACTCATGCTCGAGGATGTTCGCTAAGGAACTTGGTAATTTCTTCAGTAAGAGAGATTTTAGCATCCCAACCAAGTTCTTTCGATTTCTTGCTCATGAGTTCGGATTCAAGCCTATTGCCAGGGTGTGCCGGCAACATTTCAATCTCAGAAGCAAACATTTTTGCAATGTCTATGATCGTATGCGGAGTATCATTGCCGAGACCATATCCATCACCTTCACCCTTTTCGCCCACGAGCACGAGCCCGTTAACGATGTCCGACACATGCGTGAAATTCCTGCGTTGTGTCCCGGGAAGCGTCACCTGAAGCGGCTCTCCTTTTAGATATCGATCCATAAATATCGCTATCACGGTACCGTACTTTCCTATTCTCTCCCCAGGGCCATACACGTTGTAAAAATACGTGATCGCATACGGCAAGTCGTACCAAACACTGTAATTCTTGACCAGCTCGGTGTTCGTAGCCTTGGTCCAGGCGTACGGTGTGGCGTCACGCGAAATACCACCGTCGCCGAATTTGGTCGATGAACCAGCGTATACCAGTTTACACACCCGGCCATCTTTATTTTGCTTGCGCCAAAATTCGAGCACCCCAAAGGTCCCTGAAATATTGAGGTCCCATACTAAATCGGGCTCGTCGAGGCTCTGCTGCACTCGCGAGTATTCGCCCAGGTGGTAGATCGTATCAATATTCTCTGAGACAAGCTTCGCAATATCTTTGGTATGCCCGTCACGGTAGTCGACCCCTTCGACATGATTGTCACGACTCCCGGCAAAATAATTGTCGAGTGAAATGATTTTGTGGCCCGCGGCAAGAAGCCTTTTACAGAGATTGGAGCCAACAAACCCTGCCCCTCCCGTAACAAGTATAGTTTTACCGCTCATTTGCCTAACTTTGGCATATGTGCGAACTGTCGGCAACAGAAGGAAAATAATGCTACTTGGGAAAAATAGCTGCCGTCTGCTATAGTGCGCCCAACTCGCAATGATGCGAGCGGTCTTTGGAGAAATCCATGTCCTATAAAGGAATCTTGGAAAACTGCATCGTTATGCGGGCGGCGAGAATGCACCGAATCTTGACCCGGCAACTAGACAATGATCTGCGTAATGCCGACCTAGGCATTACCAGCCAACAGCTGCTCACGCTTGCCTATTTTGCTCAGTACCCAAAAAAGCGTGCGGTTGATATGGGCAGTGAATATAGCATTGAAAAATCCGTGTTGTCACGCAACTTGCGGATCCTTGTCCGAGATGGACTGATTGAACAGTCAGCTCAAAGCGGAAGGCGCGGTCGCACTTTGACGGTAACCGATCGTGGAAAAGATATCCTCAACAGAGGAAATGCAGTCTGGTCCCAGACGCAAGCTCGCCTTCGAACATTGGCGCCACAAGGAATACACGAACTGCTCGAAACCGAATGAGCCTGCGGGGGGCCTCGAAAGCCCCCTTTTTGCTATGTGCTGATTTCGTCGATGTCCCACTCCCCTTTCTTTTTCTGACGAGACACCAACACTGCCCCCGCACCAGCTATACCTATGGCGAGAGCGCCATATGCCCATGGCATAAAAGAACTGCTTTGAGCGCCAAC
>JAGVDT010000013.1 GCA_020058565.1 Minisyncoccota bacterium
CCCGCTGGTGGCAGATCATTTATATGCCCGAGAAAGGCCGCCCATCATGGGTTTTAAGCGTCCGGCCCTGCATGCCCAAAGTATCAGGCTAACGCTCCCGGACGGTACCGAAAAAGAATTCAACGCGTCGGAGCCGATCGATTTTCATCAAGCGATGCGGGGTATTATCGCTTCATGATGAGGATTATGTCGTCTGAGTCGTAGACGTTTTGTCCGACCCCGTTTGGCCCGAAGGATCCAACTGCGACGACGTTTACGCATGAGCTTTGGCAGGGGTTGCCGGCGCTATCGACGGCGTAGTCCGTGTCCAAGAAGTATGGCTGGCCCCAAGGGTCCAGCGGGACGTTGCCCATGTACGGGCCGCGCCATTGCGGGTATAGGCCATCCGTCGAGGTGATCCCCTCCGAAGACGGCGCCAAATCCCAGATTTCATTCGCGCTCCCGCTTTCGATCTGATCGGGCGTTTTGTGTCCGGGCCAAAGTCCCGTGTCATTGACGAGCAGTTCGATTGCGTTTCTGAGGCTGTGGAGCGTCGCGCGCGCGTGTGCGGACTTGGCGTTATCCCGGGCGCTGTTGAGCGCAGCGAGCACAATGCCCGCGAGAATTCCGATAATGGCAATGACTACCAAAAGTTCGATAAGGGTAAATCCCCTGCGATGAGCCATACACTCCATGATTGTACCTCGAAGCGGACGGAGAGCTCTGCTATACTGTGCAAACATGAGGATATTTTTTGGACTGTTGGTAATAATCGGCCTCGGGGTCTGCGCATGGGTGCTCCTTCCGCAAGGCTCTGACCCGGCAGTTCAGGAGAAAGCGGATAGCTTTGCGGAGTCCGCATTATTGGCGGGATATAGCGCCGAGACAGGCACAGCACAAATGCCGGCCGGTTCTGCGTCAGCGGCGCCTGCTGTCGACGCGCAGTCTGAGACTATTACAAACCAAGAGAAAAAATTTATGCACGCAACGCTTCATACGAATCAGGGTGATATTAGAATCGAGTTCTTCGATAAAGACGCGCCGAGTACGGTGGCCAATTTTACCAAACTCGCAGGCGAAGGGTTTTACAACGGCTCCAAATTCCACCGCGTGATCGCCGGCTTTATGATCCAGGGCGGTGACCCGCTCTCCAAGGACGATGCCATGCAGGCGCGCTGGGGGACCGGCGGCCCGGGGTATCAGTTCGCCGATGAGATTCGCGCAAACAATAAAAACGATATTGGTACCATGTCTATGGCCAACGCGGGGCCAAATACCAACGGCTCGCAGTTTTTCATCAACGTGGCCAACAACAATTTCCTCGACGGCAAGCACACAACTTTTGGCAAAGTTGTTTCAGGCATGGATGTCGTTGCAAAAATAGAAAAGACTCCGACGGGCCAGAACGATAGGCCAAATTCCCCGATGGTGATTGAAGGCATCACGCTCGAGTGATCCGCTAGCGAGGTTTCGCGAAGTTTTGGGTTGCAAACAGCGAATCGTCCGACTGAACTATCCCGATGCCCTCCGCAGTGAAATTGGCATGTACAATGTTTGCTCGATGTCCGGGACTCGACATCCAGCCGTCGACTATGTGCCTCGCGGTTTCGACCGCAGAGAGCTCGTAGCCGCTCATGGTGTGTATGTTTTCGCCGATGGCAGAGTATGCATAGCCAATCGCTTTAAATCGGCAAGACAGGCCGCACCCGTCCGGCGCTTCATGGCCGAAGTATTCTTTCTCAAGCATGTCTCTACTGTGGTTTCGTGCAAGCGCCGCCAGCTCGGGGCTGTATGCAAGTGCGGGCAAGCCGGCTGCTTCTCGCTGGGCGTTTACAAATGCATGCACCTGCAGCTCTACTTCGAACGCAAAGCTCGGCTCCTGTGCCGTCGCAGAAGCGGCTGGTGGTATCGGCGCGGGCGCCGTGAGCGCGACCGGTCCAGGTGCAACCTCGGACGCGGGGACCTCTGCTACGGTCATTTTTTCGGTCTCGGACTGAGTAACCAAAGGGCGACGCACTGGATTGGCAGCGGCTTTTTGCTCCACGGTGGATGAGGCTTTGGGGGTGATTGCGACGAGGGGAGTGATTTGAGGGGCTTGGGAATTCGGCGGCAACCATTTGAGGCTCGCTGTCGCGAGTATCAAAAGCGCCAATAGTCCCAACGCGTATGCCGGCCGCATATCGTGTAGACGTTGTACTGGTTCTTTTCCAACTGCGCAACCCACCCGCCTCGGCGGGCGAAAGCGATGCTGGACAGTACGGCTGCTCCAAAACAAAAGGCTCCTTTCGGAGCCTCTTGTTTTGGCCGATTGAAAATTAATTCAATTCCGGCATCGGGATTTCAAGCGTGGAACAGCTAAGCATGTTGATCCAGCGAGAGGTTGTCTTGAAGACGTAGCCTGTCGCGACGGAAATTCCCCACGGTCCAAGCACTTCTTTGGAATACTTGAGCTGGAAGGCCACAACCGCGTCATGCGTCTCCTGGCCGAAAACGCCGTCTACCTCGAGCGAAAGTCCGAGCTCTTTGTTCAAGAAGCTTTGGAGGACTTTGACTTGTTCCGGATCGTTCTCTTTACCCATGCGCATAAAGCTGGTGATGATCGCAGCGCATGCCTCGACCGGTGCTGTCTCGGCAACAGTCGACGTGCCGAGTACAGAGCCGCCGCCTGCGCTTACCGTGAATGCCGGACCTCCGAAGCTGGTACCCGCGATGGGGCCGTTGCCCCCGCCCCCGCCACCGCTACCGGTAGTAGTGGTTTCAGGTTCTGGGGTTACCGATGCGCACGGAAGTTCGTTCTGCAGACCTTCTTCGGGACAGAGGTCGACATCTTCCTGAACATCTGGGATTTCCTCGCAGTCAGGGTAGGTGCCGGTAGTGCCTTCGGGGCAGACCTCTGGTGCAGGAATAAGCGTGCAGTCGCCTTCAGAAAGCGACTCGTACCCCTGAGGGACACTTGTCTGATCGCCCTCAAGATTGAGGCAGACATCGACAACCGGAGGAGGGATTTGTACGCAGCCGCCTTCAACGATCTCGTAACTTTCCGGGAGTGTTTCCTGGTTGCCCTCGAGGTTTGGACAAACGTCTACTGGAGGCGGCGGGATAAGTTCACAGTTTCCTTCTACCACCTCGTAGCCTGACGGTACCGTCTCCTGAACCTCTTCGATGTTTGGGCACATATCGGTAGGCTCTTCCGGGACAGGCTGGCACTGGCCTTCAGAAAGGTA
>JAGVDT010000069.1 GCA_020058565.1 Minisyncoccota bacterium
ATCACACGGCCTCAGACCGAGACCCAGGCGCTACGACCCGCACCGCTGCGGTGATTCCGCCGCCCGCGCCAGATGTCGTGCGCATTATTCCGCTCGGCGGCGTCGAAGAAATCGGCCGCAACATGACCGCCGTGGAAATCGGCAACGATATTTTTATCCTAGACGCAGGGTTCCAATTTCGCGAAGAAGAAACGCCGGGTATCGACTATATACTTCCCAACACTGGCTACCTTGAAGAACGCCGAAACAAAATCCGCGGACTCCTGATATCGCACGGCCACCTCGACCACATCGGGGGCATTCCGTATATCATCGATCGCGTCGGTAACCCGACTATCTACACTCGTCGCCTGACCGGGATGATGATCAAAAAGCGCCAGGAAGAATTTGCCGGCTCTCCGGTAACCATCCGCGAAGTCGAAAAGGACGAAACGCTTAAGCTGGGATCGCATACGGTGCGCTTTTTCGGAGTGACTCATACCGTTCCGGATTCAATGGGTATCATCATCGAGACCCAGTGGGGCGACGTCGTGTTTACTGGTGACATAAAACTCAACCATATGGACGGCGAGCCCTCCGAGGAAGAGCATCAGTCTTTCTCTATCTTCAAACATCGCAAAGTGCTCGCACTTTTGATGGACTCGACAAACGTCTGGCAGCCTGGCTGGTCCATCCCGGAGGTCAACGTCTACGTCACCCTAGAAAAGATCGTCAAAGACGCCAAAGGCCGGCTCATAATCGCGATGTTTGCTTCACACCTGGAGCGGCTCATCCGCATCGTGCGCTTTGCCGAAGATTATGGCAAAAAAATAGTCATCGACGGCAGATCTATGCGCACCAACATCGAGATCGCTCGAGAACTCGGCCTGATCAAATATCGCGATGAAAGCGTAATACAGGTCGAAGACATCGATCGATTTCCGCCCGAAAAAATCGTTATTCTTGCGACCGGCGCGCAGGGCGACGAATTCGCATCGCTGGCACGCATTGGCAACAAAACGCACAAATACATCCGTCTCAAACCAACAGACACTATCGTGCTTTCTTCTTCGGTCATACCAGGAAACGAACGCGCCGTACAAAAACTCAAAGATAACCTTTCGCGTCAGGGCGCGCACATCATCACGTATCACGCTTCTGACGTGCATGCTTCCGGCCACGGCAACCGCGAAGAAGCTTCGTGGATTCACCGCCAGGTGCGTCCGAGCTTCTTTATACCCGTCCACGGGTACCACTACATGCTCCGCGTGCACGCTGACCTTGCGATGGAAATGGGGGTCGCACCGGACCATATAGCGATCCCGGACAACAGCTCGATCATCGACATTATCGCAGGCGAAAAAATACATAAACTTCCTGTGAAGGCTCCTTCTGAGCTTCGCGTTGTCGAAGGCCAGACGGTGACCGAGCTTTCCGATGTGCTGATGCGCGATAGAAAAGCGCTCGGCCAAGAAGGCTTCTGTGTGGTAGTCGCTACCGTGGATCGCCGCACTGGGCGCCTGCACAAATCCCCTGACATCATTTCCCGCGGATTTGTGTACCTGCGCGACAACAAAGACTTGATGGACCAAACCCGCCTCATCATTAGGAAATCGGTCGAGACATCGCTCAAAAACCCTCGCAATGCCGACATAGACCGCGCTCGCGACGATCTGGCTGACAGCGTTGCCAAATTCCTCCTGACCCGCACCCAGAAACGCCCCATAGTGATCCCCGTAATCGTCAGTGTCTAGTCCTCACAAGTTTGACACTGTATAATCCGATCAGCGACTCAGTCTCGCCGCCCTGTCTGCTCATGGTGAGTAGGCAGTTTGCGAGACGGAGCCGTTCATGCGCTCGAAGAAAGAGGAGCTAATTGGCACGTTGTTCTATTGGGTAGCATTTGAAGGTCCCAGATTTTTTGGTGTGTATTCGGGCACTTACCTGCTCTGCACATACCAACCCTGGTATCCTCAGCTTCCCGGTTGGACAGTTTTCGCGATCGCATTGGTTTTGTACGTCATGTTGATGATCGGCCTTCAGTATTACATTGCCTACCTAAAGGCCTATACCGAACGTACTCAACCAAGCGCGCGCACTCCGGATCAGTTGCCAGTCGAGAAGGTGTACAAGTCAGCCGCATAGATTTTTCATACAGCTCGGCAGAAGAGGGCGTCCCGACCGGACGCCCTTGCTTTGTTTAAACACTAGTGAACAGCTCTAGTCTATCCTCCAAGTATTTTTTTCTCTGATGACTAAACCCTCTTTCTCCATATCTCCAAGAACCATTGAAATATCGTAGACATTTTTCGCACTAATATCTTTAAATGCACTCTTAGTGATGGGGCCGTCCATGAGCCTGCGTAGAAGTCTCCCGCGCAACTGCCTATTGGAGCCTTCAAATTTTGACTGTTTCGCGTAGTGCGCACTCTTATCATTGAGCCGTACACCGCTTTTCTTGAGATACGCACCATAGTCCATCAAAGCCCAGTGCCACACGCGCGTTCCGCCAGCTGCCGGAGTGCCCTCTTTGGCCGCCTCCAACGCCATCGGCAATACCTCCGCGTCGGCATATGTTCCATGTCGCTTGCGGCCGCAAGCGACATGGAACACTTCAGCGTGGTGAAAAAAGACGGTGCGGATGTTGGTTTCAATTAAAATGTCTGGTTCGTTGAATGCAAATACGCGTACAGCTCGGGCAGTGTAGTCGCCCACGCCCGGAAGTTTTCGCAGCTCTGTGTAGTCGCGCGGAAATTTTCCGCCATGTCTTTCCACTATCGCCCTTCCCGCATCATGCAGATACTTCGCTCGCCTGTTGTACCCTAACCCGCTCCAGAGCTTGAGCACATCGCCGAGCTTTGCCTTAGCCAACTTCTGAACAGTTGGAAACTTTTTAAGAAATTTTTCGAAATACGGAATCACCCTATCCACCTGCGTTTGTTGGAGCATCACCTCGGACACCAGAATGCGATAGGGGTCATTGGTCAAACGCCACGGCAAAGTATGCCGTCCATTCTTTTGCCAATGTTTGAGAACATCGACCTGGAATTTCTTTACCTGTTTCATGTTGACCCATAGTAAATAACAAATATGTAAAAACAAATCCGAGGCACGAAATTCGAAATAATATCTAAGCGCCAAATAAGACCAACAGACTCAAAATGACACGCAGGCTCGTTTATGATTTTCCTGGTTTTGAGTTCTTTTGAGTCATTTATTTCGGATTTCGTGCTTCGTGCTTAAGTTTTTTTCGATCTAGATCTCATAGATCATATCCTTGCGCTCGACTACTATCTCCCACCCCTCACGTTTGGCGTGTTTGTACAGATTTTGGTTGGGGTTAAAGCAAATGGGCCGGGCGACCATTTCGAGTATGGGAATGTCGCTTTCGGTGTCGCCTACACCTATAGAATAAGCCAGTTTCAGATTTTCCTTTTCCATCGCACGCTTCAGAATATTGCCTTTGTTGAGTATCCAATGCTCGTCGATCACCGCGCCGGTGAATTTATCGGTGGGTCCAATTTCATAGACAATCCCGTATGCTTTATCGAATCCCAAACGTGGGCAGAATTTGTCGAGCACTGTTTTGGGTGAGTGCGACACTGCAAGCAGAAAATAGCCTTTGTCTTTGAGTTCGGGTATGAGATCACGACTGTAGCGATAGGTGCGCTTCCATTGCGCGGCCACTACCTTTTCAGCGGCATCCGCCAGGGCTCCGTAGTGTACGCCGCGAAGATTATTCTTAAACGCACGCACGACGCCGTCGATATAGTCTTGGTACGTGCCCTCCCGATCAAGCCAGCGCTCGTG
>JAGVDT010000035.1 GCA_020058565.1 Minisyncoccota bacterium
AATCTGGCATCGCCCCGGCCCCTCTTTTCACACCCCTTTACTGCAGAACGAGAGCAGGAGCAGGTGTGCAGGCAGAGCGTGGCCTGGCCTCTTTTTTAGGATCACAGGACATGTGACCAACTGCAGGCGTTACCTGCAGAACAGCTACTCAGCCACCTTGCGGTCAGCGAGCGCCTTGTGAATCGCGAGGGATGGGACACTTTACGTCCCTTTTGACAGATGCCCTTCCAGAACACCCACCAACGACTACCCTGAGCCGCCCTCTCACTTCGGAGAGGATATGAGCCTGAGTTCACACTCGAGCTTCTCTCTCGGTGCGCACCGAAAGACTGGCGGTCATTATCGCCAGGAGGGACCGAGATCCCTTTGCTACGAACGAAGTAGGTTAGCCACGCGAAAAGTAATAGAGATGCAAAGGCATCGAATGAATTCTTTGGTGGCCTACGGTCATACGCAGGCAAGGAATTGTGATTTCACCCTGCGCCCACCACCCATCGGTACAGACAGGTGGGAGGCGCAAGGTAAATTCACGGTTTCAGCTCGCGCAACTTTCCAAAGCCGCGCGAATATATAACAAATAAGACCCTTTTCTGTTTTCAACGATCGGGTCTCCTCTTATGGTGGGCGTCAGGACAGACTGACAAGCGAGAGTATATACAGGCTCATTTGGTTGTCAAGACATATTGGCACAATTGTGAATTAACTCCTATAATGGCTCATATACTGGATATTTAAAATATCTTGAATTTCAGCCATATTTGACATATTCACAGTGTGTTCCAATAGAACATTGACAGCATGTATTGTCAATGATACTCTCGACGTAGGTGCCTCTATGATCGGTGCCTTGGGTTACACACTCGGACCCACGCGGAAGACGAGATGACGTCTAGCCACGGAGAAAGAAGTCTATGAGACTTAGTAGAGGAGACGGCGGCTAACTACCGCCATACGTCAGGAAAGCACTGCCCGTAATAGATTGGGCAGGGACCTTTTACAAGGAAATATCTTGACGTTGGGCCGGAAACGCACGTTGCGTTTCCGGTCTATCTATTTGGGGATTCGGCGCGTTCCCACAACACGTTGAAAATAAGCCGCATACTCTGCGCTATCTGTTTACTCGTAACAATCATGCCAAACATAGCCCCGTCGAGCGAAAGAATAAGAGTCTTGTCATCAAAAATAAAAATATCGATGGAAAGCGGTAGCACACTCGGCGAAAGGTATCTACGCTCCGTAAGGTCATCTAGACCCGCGTGTTCATAAAATTCTTGATGCGTATAAATGCCTTTGGAAAAAATTCCCAACTTTTTTCTTCGCTCAGAATATTCATCTAGATATTCCTGAGAGAATATTTTTGCAAGCTTTTCAGGAGAGAAAACTATGTACATGTTTTTTTCTTTCGTCGAAAGAACTTCTTCGCGTGCGGCAGCTACACCCTCTTTCCCCGGGAAAAACCGTACAACCGGTCGCTCTCCTGCTCCTTCGTATAGACGGAAAAGCTCAGGCAAAATTGCCCCGATATCTCGTTCTTTTGTCGCCAGGGAGTCTTTTTGCTGTTGTAGCAAGCGTCGCAGGAGCTCGGGTGATTCGGGTGCGAAATATGTTTTCTTGCCTTCTTCGTAGGTACTTACCAATCCAAGTTTCATCAGGGACTCTAGCTGCACGTAGGTCGTGGAGCGCACAATCTTTGACTGCTTTGCCAACTGATCAGCAGTAGCCCTACCCAGGGTCAGCGAAGCCAGATACACGCGCGCTTCTTTATCTGAAAGACCCAAATCCTCCAGAGCTTTAGGCATATGGATTCAGTATATCAATATTTGCATGCAGCTGTTTACTTCTGCTAGACTGCAGATCATATGGAAAAACATACACGTTCTCAGATGCTCGTGCCGATGGTCGTCGAAAAGTCTTCTTTTGGCGAGCGGGCCTACGATATATATAGTCGCCTCCTAAAAGAGCGCATTGTATTTTTGGGCGGCCCGATCGATAGCGATGTAGCCAATCTGGTCATTGCCCAGCTCCTCTTTTTGGCCTCTGAAGACCCGAAAAAGGACATTTCTTTCTATATAAACAGCCCAGGTGGCCATGTTTCGGCCGACCTCGCCATTTTGGACACCATGAACCACATCCAGCCCAACGTCTCAACGGTCTGCGTGGGTATGGCTGCCTCTATGGGGGCAGTGCTTCTGAGCGCAGGCGAAAAAGGTAAACGCTTTGCCCTCCCCAACGCCGAAATCATGATCCACCAGCCTTCCGGCGGAGCAGAAGGTATGGCTACGGACATCGAGATCACCGCCAAGCAGATTTTGAAGCTCCGCGAACGCCTCAACAAAATTTTAGCCAAAAACACGGGCCAGAAGCTCGAAAAAGTGGCAAACGACGTAGACCGAGACTACTTCATGAGCGCTGACGAAGCTCACAAGTACGGAATCATTGACAAAGTACTGGAATAGATGTCAGGTGCGAGCTACCAGCTTCCAGACAAAATACAGGCAAGAAACGACCTCCGAACCCTCTGTCAGCTCGAAGCTGGCAACCGAAAGCTTCGCGTGGTATAGTGCCGCTACAGCAATTAATCAAAACATGTCATTTATTCTTCGCGTGTTTGCTTCATACTTTTTGTCGATGAAATTACAGCCAATTTCCGTAACGGTTAAGGAATAGTTTTCATACACAAGATATTGGGGCGACCGCGCGTGAAAACGCGTATGTTGTCACTTAAATTAGTTTTGGCCATCGTCGCGGCCGCGAGCGTTGCCGGTATCGGCATCGGCTACTACCTGCGCCTCATTATTTCGCTCGGTAAGCGCGGCTCAATGGAGCTGCAGATCCGCAAGATGATGCTGGATGCTGAGGAGAAGGCAAAAGGCATCCTCGAAGACGCCCAGCAGGAGGCTACCGTAAAGCGCGATCAATTTACCAACGAAATGAAAGAGCGCGAACAGAGAGTGGCGCAAACGGAAGAGCGTTTGGTATCCAAAGAAGACCTTCTGGATAAGCGCCAGACGAAACTCGACAGCGAGCAAGAGATTATTTTGCGCAAGACCGACGAAATCGCTGCCGCGAAAGAAAAAGTCGATCACATGCAGCGCGAACAGCAGGAAAAGCTTGAAAAGATCGCCGATTTGACTGCTGAGGAAGCAAAACACCAGCTGGTGAAATCCGTCGAAAAACAATACGAAGCGGATTTGGAAAGCAGGCTGCGCAAGCTGGAAGTATCCGGCAACGAAAAGCTTGAGCAGCGCGCGAACGACATTTTGGTCACGGCAGTGCATCGCCTCGGCAATTCGGTGGTGGGCGACGTGCTAGCCACTACCGTGCAGCTCCCCAACGACGACATCAAGGGCAAAATAATCGGCAAAGAAGGCCGCAATATACGCGCTTTTGAGCGAGCGACCGGTGTAGACGTAATAGTCGACGACACGCCGGGCACGATCACGCTCTCGTCGTACGACCCGGTACGTCGGCAGATCGCGCGCATCGCGCTTGAAAACTTAATACTCGACGGCCGCATCCAGCCCGCCAAGATCGAAGAGCAGGTCAAGAAGGCTGAAGAGGAAATAAACAACCTCATCAGGAAAAAAGGCGCGGAGGCTGCATACGAAGCCAAGGTGCCGAACATGGATCCAAAACTCTTGCAGATTTTAGGCCGTTTGTATTTCCGCACCAGCTACGGCCAGAACGTGCTTGATCACTCGGTAGAAGTAGCGCATCTGGCGGCAATGCTCGCTGAGGAGCTTGGCGCTGACCCTGCCATTGCGCGCGCAGGGTCCCTTTTCCACGACATCGGCAAAGCTGTGGACCACGAAGTTCCGGGCACGCACGTAGAGATAGGCCGCCGAATACTCCAAAAATTCAACGTGGATGAGCGCGTGATCAAAGCCATGCAGGCGCACCACGAAGAATACCCGTACGAAACTCCAGAGAGCATGATCGTGCAGGTGGCAGACGCTATTTCCGGCTCGCGCCCAGGCGCGCGCCGCGACAGCGTGGAAAACTACATCAAGCGGCTCGAAGATCTCGAGGCAATCGCGAATAACGAAACCGGTGTCGAGAAGAGCTTTGCGATTTCTGCTGGCCGCGAAGTTCGCGTAATGGTAAAGCCGGAGGCAGTCACCGACCTAGAGGCACGCAACATCGCGCGGAATATCGCCGATCGTATCGAAAAAGAAATGCAGTATCCTGGTGAGATAAAAATAAGTGTGATTCGTGAGACACGAGTAATAGAGTACGCAAGATAAATATCCGAGGCTCGCCCCGTGGCGGACTCGTCCGCTTTACGGGGTATCCGGGCGAGATCAAAATCTCTGTGATCCGCGAAACCCGCGTTATTGAATACGCTCGATAGAGAAACGGCCCGAAAGGAGCCGTTTCTACTGCAAAGCCCCTAGCGCTTGTATTGAGAGCTCGAAAGATATAGGATCTCTTCCATGAATAGAACAGGACATTTCGGCATCGAGCCACTTCTGGAAGAATACCTGAATCCCGCGAGGGCTTCACAATACGGTCTTGACGTGCAGAAGGCGATATTTGAATTCATCGGCAAATCAAGACAGATGTCCGAGGAAGCTTTTTCTTATTTTACGGACTGGTTTGTCTTTGAGTACGTTATGCAAAATGGCATGCGGGTCATAGAAAGTTTCGCCAGAGAAAACCCCCTGAATCTGCCTGCTGAAAAAATAGAAATGTACCGCAGCGTAGCGAAAGATAACCGTTACGATTTTTTTGAGGTGACTCATGCCGAAAAAGGATTCTTGAGGCTTGTGAGCATGCGAGACAATGAAACCTATGACGTGTTGCTGCAAGGGAAAATCCATCAAGCGGAGAACCGAGACGTAGTTATATGCCGCATCGGTAAAGCAGGCGGCTTATGGTATATGCTCTCTGATTCGCTTGGACTTCCCAATCCATCCCAAAAAGATCGTGAGCAAATGCTGGCCATGTTTCCGGTACCGAGCCCCAAACTCACGTACGAAGAAATTGTAGCGCCGGAAATGGCAAACGATTTCTCTCTGGATGTAGAGAACTTGGGAGAAGGCCAGGCGCTTGTTACCGGGGGCGACCCGCACGCAGATGATGGCTGCCCCATATGCGAGCTCACGAAAAAAGCAAAAACCGAAGGCCGCCAACCAAGTATGGACGAACTCATGCGTGCATTTGAAGAGGCAAATTCTCAGGGGCGCGATAAAAAGTGACGTCTATTTTGCGTAAAGTTCGTGATGCGCGCCAACCGCGATAAAGTAGAAAAACCTGCATGCAGTTCAAATATTGCCCGGTAATCTCAAGCAATATTGATGCTTCGGCAGCCGGCGCAAGGTTCTTTGAGTGAATGATTTTTTAAAAGCGGATGAAGCGGGCCTTGAGAAAATAATTTTAATCGATCATCCGCTTTTGCCGGGATGTCATTTGGCAACTGCCCGTATTGACGGAGAAATCGCCGACTATACTCGGTCAAATCTTTACACCGCCCATCGTATCGAAAAAGAAATGCAGTATCCGGGAGAGATAAGAATATCATTACCCGCGAAACGAGGGTTATCGAGCACGTGCGTTAATCTTTCTTATTCTTGTGTAAGAATAGTGACGATCTTCCCCTGAATTTCTAAAAACGCGTCTTCGGGACAGACTTCGATAAGCTCCATCTTGCGTTCGAACAAGTCTACTGCTCGCAATTGGGAAACAAGTGCTGCGCCTTGAATTTTCTCGCCAAAAATGGGCACTTCTATGGGGTAACCTTTTTGTCTTGACGTTATTGGCACAAGAAATATGAGTCCGAATTTATTGTATTCTCTCGCGCTCATAACGACGGCAGGCCGTTTGCCCTTTTGCTCGCGTCCGCGAGCTGGATTGAGGTTCGTCCACACGATATCGCCGCGCGCAGGAACGTAGCGAGCCATATTACCACTCGACGATTTCCTTGCCGACTTCCGGCATATCGAGCCAATCACGATCTTTTTTCGTGAGGTGGCGCGGCTTCATTCCCTTCAACAATTCTTTGAGGTTATAATGCGGAATTTTTTTCCTGAGTGATGAGATTTTAATAGAATCCCCAACAACATCAACGGCAAGGGGCTCACCTTCGTTGAGCGATAGCCGGGCAACGACCTTTTCTGGGATTCGTACCGCATAGCTATTCCCCCATTTCGCTATTTTCGTCTGCATAGTATATACATTGTATATCCTTCTTTCTGCCTGTCAATTGGATCAGCGTCTCAGAGTTCCTGAAAATCGAATCTGTCCGATAGAGAAACGATCCCGAAAGGAGCCATTTTACAGTGTCGATCACCATAATTCAAACTGACACGCTCATGGACTGCAAAATGGATCTGATTCCCAACATCAGTATCAGAGACACCCATTGGGCCAATAACTTGTAGATTGTGTAGAAGAAACCGAATTGCAACCTGCGAGAGATGCTGCCCTCCGCTATTAGCAAGGTGATAAAGAACACCGAAGCTAACGCAAGCAGTATAGTTGCCATCCTTCGATCAAACGTTTGTGCAGCGCTGCTACTATTCAACCAGAGCACATAACCGGTACTCAACAAAAATGACACGCTGACACCGAGCAGATTCGCAGCAATCCAGCAGATCTTGTGCCAGGCGCTGCGTATTGCAATTTGCATGTTCTCCGCAATGAGCGCCGACATCTGCAAGATCCTTCCCGCAGTTGCCTGATGACAAGACAACGTACGCAGCGACTATTGGCAAGCGCTATTTTGCAGCGGCGATAAAAACAGTGTAGTTGAATTTAAGATCCTGTATGCTTTCTTCGAGTATCTTGAGCCTGTACATCTGCGCGGCTGCTCGCGAAGCTATCACTGCGGTAGATTTCGGTAATTTGCCGCTGGCGAGGTCTTCGGCGGCTTTAGCGGTGTCGGTATATGCCTCTATCTTAACTTTTGGCCAGATGCGCTTGAGATACATTCGGCATTGTTTGAGCGCCTGATCGTGGGAAACTATTTTCTTTATCGAATCCGCAGTAGTGCCGTTTTTAACTAAAAGATTGTGATGGATATCTATTTCAAACATCTTTCTGATGTGAAAGTTATGTTTGGCCATGGCATGCACTGCTTCGAGGACGATGCCGCCATTGGAATTTTCTATAGGAAATATTCCGAAATCAATCTCCCCTTTCTCTAAGGCCGTTAACACATTTTCTGCGGTGATCAGGTATTCGATCGTGAATTTTTTATTTGGAAGCCATTTTTTAGCGTAGGTACGGCCCGCTTCTTCGCTAAAACTCCCTTTTGCGCCCATCACCCCTATTTTCATCCCGTTAGAGGCTGGCCGCGAGTTTTGAACTTTGACCATGTATTTGATTGAAATGCCTCATTAGAAATGTGCGACGCAATTAACATAGTTGCGCTGCGTGCACAGCTTCTAACGGGATTCATCCGAGATACTACCGAAATACCGTGGAAACACAACATATTTCCCCAAAAGGCAAATTGTGGATATCCTCAAATCGCGCATTGACCCCGTTAGAAACTTTGCGAATCTACCGCTAGCTTCCTTCATTATTTGGCAGCTATGGACGAATTTCGTTATTCACGTTCAGGCTTCTAACTGGGTTGACACCCCCAAAACGTGGCTCAAAATGAGGATTATTGGTGGGAGCTTGCCTTTTGGTCGCTCTACCATCGTTTATAGGATAGGGTCGAACGTATCTTTACTAAAAGTAGTGCGCAAAATTACTATGGCAAATAAGATGGACCTAGTGGAAAAAGTCGCTCAGACTATCGGCTGCACCAAGGCTGATGCAGAACGAGCAGTGGAGTCTATGATCGAGACGATCACCACGGTACTCAAAAGAGGCGAGGAGGTTTCTATCGCGGGTCTCGGAATTTTCGAGGCAAAGACTCGCGCAGGTCGCACGGGCCGCAACCCTCGCACCGGCGCCACCATCCAGATCAAGGCGATGAAAGTTCCGAAATTCCGCGCCTCGAAGACTTTGAAGGACGCGATTAAATAACGAGCTGGTAGCTTGATAGCTTGTAGCTGGTAGGAAATCCAACAAGAGCCCGCACGAAGCGGGTTTTTGTTTTGTGCCTCACTTCGTGTAAAGTTATCAGAACTTGCCGCAAGCGAAGCCCTGCTTTGCTAAAGCTGCGCAAGGCAAGCGGGACTAGTTTAGTGGTAGAACAGCAGATTTCCAATCTGTTGGTGGGGGTTCGATTCCCCCGTCCCGCACATGAGGTTAGTACTCCCTATTTCCGTGATTTTTTTGATTGGCGCGGCAATTTTATTTATCACAGCACAGACCACACAAGAAACATCTAAATTCGCTACGCCAGTCGCCACAACGTCTCAACCTGCAGGTGTAGCCCAAACACAGGCTCTGACAGCCACTTCGACTATTTCTACCTCGACTCAGGAGGCAGTCTCTACAACTACAAAGTCGACAACTACCCCCAAAAAACCTGAATCTAAGCCAAAAAATCAGCCAATTGCTAAAAATCCTGTCCCTCCCCCACCAACCCCGGCTTTATCTCCCAATCAAGTCGAAAGAACTCAGGCGCCATATACCACGCCGCCCGAATCATTCGAGACGATCGACAAAGTAACGCGGGAAGCCCTGGTAAACATCCTTTGTATGCCGCAAGGTGGCTCGCTGCGCCCCATATCCGGCAGCGGCGTAATCATCGAACCCCGCGGCGTAGTACTCACCAATGCGCATGTGGCCCAATATGTGCTCCTGTCTCAAAGCGCCCAAATAAATCTCAACTGCACCATTCGCACAGGCTCCCCTGCTGCGTATCGCTGGAAGGCCATTGTGCTCTATATACCCCCAAAGTGGGTTGAGGAGCATTACAGAGAAATAAACGCCGACCGAACTTCGGGCACAGGTGAGCACGATTACGCATTACTCTTGCTAGTCAATGATGTGTCTGGTCAGCCAATAACGACGCCGCTCCCCTATTTGTCCCCGGAGACGCGTCAAAACGTGGCTTTTCTTGGCGACTATGTTCTCGTGGCAGGTTACCCCGCCGAATTCGTCGGGGGGCTCGTCACCCAGCAGAGCCTCTACGCCGCAACGTCAATTTCGACTATCAGAGAACTCCTAACCTTCACAGTCGAAACGATAGACGTCTTTTCCGTTGGCGGTGTCATTCAGGCACAAGGTGGTTCCTCGGGAGGCCCGGTAGTAAACGCGTGGCGTAAAGTAGTAGGACTGATAACCACTACCAGCGAAGGAGCCACGACAGCGGAGCGCGACCTGCATGCGCTGAATGTAAGCTATATCGACCGCGATCTGACTGCCCAGACGACTAAGGGACTCGACGCAATTTTAGCTTCTGATGTCAATCGACTAGCGCGGGAATTTTCACGTGAAACTGGTCCTGATCTCGTCCAAAAATACCTGGAATATCTGACTTGGTTTCTTTGTAAAAATCAAAAAGTAA
>JAGVDT010000062.1 GCA_020058565.1 Minisyncoccota bacterium
GAAGTTAACGTACATTTTCTAAAAAACCACCCCCTTCCTTCTTTCATAATCAGACATGAAACACCAGGTTCTCCGGCGATTCTGGATTTGGACTTAGACCTGAAAATGACGGCAGAAGAACTCACCCATCTTATCGAATTAGCTGTAGAAAGTGTTGTCAAAACAAAAGAACCACAGGAAAGCGGAGGACCCTCCCACCCAATTGCTCTTGAAGAAACCGCAAATGACAATTCTTCGCGTTCTCAACTGCCTCCAATTGCCCGCGGTGTATTGAGTTGGTTTGAGGGTCTGTTTCGACCAAAGAAGCCTTAGCTTGGTTACGCAAGCGGAGGGTCGATGATGTCGTCTTTTTTCTTGGGGACGACGCCATTGGCGATGAGGATCTTTTCGAATTCTTCGCGCTCGATGGTTTCTACTTCTATCAAGGCTTTTGCTATCGCATCCAGCGCGCCTCGGTGTTTGGTCATCACGTCTTCAGCTTTTTTGTAGGCTTCGCCGACTATTTTCTGCACTTCTTTGTCTATCTCTGCCGCAAGTTCGGAGGACATCTCGCCGCCTTCCAATCCATGGCCAAACATTGCCCTGCCCTGCCCGGCTTCGAGCGCAATGGCACCGAATTTTTCAGACATGCCGTAGCGCGTCACCATGTCGCGCGCGAGCGCGGTCAAAACCTGCAAGTCGTTGGACGCGCCGGTGGTCAGATCGCCAAACACCATTTTTTCTGCGATGTAGCCGCCGAGGGAAACCGCGATGTCGTCCAGAAATTCTCGCCTGGACTGCATGCGTTTGTCGTCAAACGGAAGCTTGAGCGTGTAGCCTGCAGCACGACCGCGTGAAATGATCGAAACTTTGTGCACAGGGTCAGCATACGGCAGTACCGATGAAACGATCGCGTGCCCCGCTTCGTGATACGCGGTGATTTCTTTTTCCCGTTTGTTCAGGACATGCGAGCGGCGCTCGGGCCCAAGCATCACTTTCTCGATCGATCGCAAAAGATCGTACTGCGTGATTTCTTTGCGGTCTTCGCGTGCGGCCAATATCGCGCCTTCGTTCATCAAGTTTCCGAGATCTGCGCCGCTAAAGCCCGGCGTGCGCTCTGCGATGACCGCTAGATTTACATCCGGCCCGAGAGGTTTTTGACGAGAGTGAACGCCCAATATTTCTTCTCGGTCTTTTCTGTCCGGCAGATCTATCGTGACGCGGCGGTCAAAGCGGCCAGGGCGTAGAAGCGCCGGGTCGAGGACATCGGGCCTGTTGGTGGCCGCCATGACTATGACTTTTTCGTTGGGCTCGAAACCGTCCATTTCCACTAGGATCTGGTTGAGGGTTTGCTCGCGCTCGTCGTTGCCGCCGCCGACACCCGTGCCGCGCACGCGGCCTACGGCGTCAATTTCGTCGACAAATATGATCGAAGGCGCCGCTTTTTTGGCGGTCTGGAAAAGATCGCGCACGCGGCTAGCGCCAACGCCGACAAACATTTCAACAAACTCTGATCCGGAGATCGAGAAAAAAGGTACGCCGGCTTCGCCCGCAACAGCACGCGCCAGCAGAGTCTTACCAGTGCCAGGAGCCCCCATCAGCAGAACGCCTTTCGGAATCCGCGCACCGATCTGAATGAATTTTTTGGGGTTTTTTAGGAAATCTACGATTTCGGTCAGCTCTATCTTTGCTTCTTTGGCGCCCGCGACGTCTTTGAAGGTGACGCGCTGGACTTCGTCTTCGGGAGAAACCATGCGCGCGAGCGAACGGCCAAAGGTGAAGGCCTGCATCCCTCCGCCGCCCCGCAGCTGGCGCGAAAGGTACCAGATGACGCCAAAGAGAAGGAGCGCCGGCACGAAAATGGGAAGCAGCGTCAGGAGCCAGAATTTGAAGCCGCTTTCGTCTTTTATTTCTATATGTACGCCTGCAAGCATGTCAGCAGGCACCTGGTAGTCCGCGAGCGTCTGCACGAGCGAAGATTCGCTCTCTTTGCGCGAGGTTTTTTCTGTCTTGTCAGCGTACGTAGCGGTGATGCTGTCGCCCTCGACAAGAATCTTGTCGATTTTCCCCGCAGCGATATCGGCAGCCACCTGCGAGAGCGGGATGCTTTCTTTTTCTTTATTTACGTATTCGCGGACATACGAGTATCCGGCAGAAAGCACGAGAAACACCGCGAATGCGACCGCCAACTGAAGCCATATGGAGGGGCCATCCCCTTGAATTTTTGGCTGCTTGTCTTGCGGCTTCTCTGGAGACTCTTGTGCGCTGGACATCGGCCGATTATACAAAAAAAGCCCTAAATTCCAAATTATTTTGGTGGCGCATCGTCCTTTCACGAGGCATGCATAAGTACCCCCAGAGCCACAGCTCCGTTGATGCAGATCCAGATACAATTAGTGAGCACGAGCACCCTATCCTTGCGGATGTACCCATACGCGCACCAGGCACTCGATGAAACGGTAAAAAACGCCCACGTCATGAACGATACCCCGGATGTCTCGCGCTCCAGCCACACCAGACGCACCTGATCGAGCGAAATAAATTGGCCGATAAATACAACGATATATACGGCGATTGCGGCGTGCTTCTCAGCGCTGAGACTCCGACGCTTTTTTCCCAGATGCATCTCTACAAGTATAGAGCATGCAACGTTGAGCTTTCGCGCGTTCGCGAACAGTCGATGAAAACAGAGCATCAGTAGGCGCAACGCTCAAACACTGGCTTTTGCATGAAAGCGCTACGGGGTATAGTTTCGACATGTCTCTTATAGACAACGACCGCGCGGCCTTCGACTACGAGCTTCTAGAAAAAATAGAGGCAGGTTTGGAATTGTTTGGCTACGAAGTGAAATCCCTGCGCGCAAAACTCGGCTCGCTAAAAGGCGCGCGCGTCGTGGCCCGCGGTGGTGAAGCCTACCTAGTAGGCGCATCTATCCCCGCATGGCAAAAAGCTAATGCCCCGAAAACATACGACGCCGAAAGGCCGCGCAGACTTTTGCTCAATAAAACTGAGATCGCGCATGTAGCAAGCGCCGAGGGACAAAAAGGCCTGACCATCGTGCCTCTATCGGTATTTGCAAAAGGCAGAAATCTAAA
>JAGVDT010000001.1 GCA_020058565.1 Minisyncoccota bacterium
CGTGTGCTCTTCCGATCTATAGCCGGTCTTGCACGTAAGCGATGAACGGACGATAACTTCGGTCACACCGGCCTTCTCTATCGCTTCTGCGTCTTTCTGAGTAAGGAAGTGTCCTTTTTCAAATATTGTTTTGCCTTTTTCTCCCTCTACATCTTCAGCGAGGTAGCGGCCACGGATGTTTTTCGCGAGCGGAATTTCGATACCTGAAGCACTCTTCTTGCTTACGATGGTTCCGTTCTTAGTGCCGCAATCTGTTTCGCTCACGACAACGTCTTGTGCGACATCGAAGAGACGGCGGGTAAGATACCCTGCCTTTGCAGTATTGAGCGCGGTGTCAGAGAGACCCTTACGAGCGCCGTGCGTCGTAATGAAGTATTCGATCGGAGTAAAACCTTCCTTTGAAGATGAGAGAATTGGAAATTCGATGGTTTCACCCGCGGTGTTCTGGATGAGCCCCTTCATGCCGGCCATCTGGGTAATGTTGCCGAGCGAACCACGAGCGCCTGACGTGATCATGTCGTAGACAGAACCGTTCTTATCAAGCGATTCAGGGATCATCTTTTCGATCTCATTCTTAGCGCCGTGCCAGATTTCGATGACAAGATTCTTCTTTTCTTCTTCTGAAAGAAGTCCTTCGTTGTATTGAGCGATGATTTCATCAGCCTTCTTCTTTGCTTCCGCGACAACCTCCTGTTTCTTTGCCGGAATTTGAATGTCATCAATCCCCCAGGTAACGCCGGCTGCGGTTACATATTTGAAGCCGAATGCCTTCACCTTATCGAGAATTCCCGGAACAGCATCAGACCCATACCGCTCAATGAGGTCATCAACGAGCGCAGACATAGCCTTACGGTCGATGATCTTGTTCATGAACGGATAGTCAGACGGGAGCACTGAGTTGAAGAGAAGCCGGCCGACGGATGTTTCGAAGACCTTGCCTTCGAATTGAGCGTATTTTTGAGAATCAGTCGGGAGTACTTTGATCTTTGCGCGAAGAGAAACTACTTTGAAATCAGATGCGGTGATGGCGCTGTTCGGGCTTGGAAACATCTTTCCCTCTCCCTTCTCGCCCTCGATGATGCGGGTCACCCAATAGGTGCCGAGTACAATGTCGAGCATCTTAGCAGAAACGGTCGGTTCGCCGTTACCAGGCTTCAAGATGTTTTTATTCGAAGCCATCACGTTGCGAGCTTCCCACTGCGCTTCAACTGAAAGCGGCACGTGCACAGCCATCTGGTCGCCGTCGAAGTCTGCGTTAAAGGCAGTACAGACGAGCGGATGGATCTGAATAGCGTTACCCTCAATAAGCACTGGTTGGAATGCCTGAATACCGAGACGGTGAAGCGTCGGCGCACGGTTGAGGAGCACATGCCTATCCTTGATGACATCTTCAAGAATCGCCCAAACCTCCGGAATGCCTTCGTCGATGAGACGATTAGCGCCGCGGATGTTAAAGGCAAGTTCTTTTTCAAGAAGCTTTGAAATGACGAACGGGCGGAAAAGCTCGAGGGCCATATGCTTCGGAAGACCGCATTGGTTGAGCCGGAGCTCCGGACCAACGACGATCACGGAACGGCCGGAATAGTCAACGCGCTTACCGAGGAGGTTCTGGCGGAAAAGCCCTTGCTTTGTCTTTAGGTTGTCGGCAAGAGACTTAAGCGGACGGCGCTGTGCAGCTGAAATGGCGCCCGCACCAGCAGAGCCGTGGCGGATAGAATTATCGAGAAGAGCATCCACCGCTTCCTGCAAGATGCGCTTTTCATTGCGCAAAATGACATCCGGCGCATGGATCTCCATGAGTTTCTTCAAGCGATTGTTGCGATTGATGACGCGACGATAGAGGTCGTTGAGGTCAGAAGTCGCATGACGGCCGCCGTCGAGCGCCACCATCGGGCGAAGAGCCGGCGGAATAACCGGAATGCGGACCATAAACATCCACTCCGGACGCGAACCTGCGGCAATAAGATTCGAGGTGGTCATAAGGCGCTTTTGGAGTTTTTCGCGATCAGCTGCACCAGACTTTTCAAGAAGCACTTCAAGCTCAGCTTTCAGCTTGTGAAGATCGAGAGATTTACAGAGATTGAAGAGGGCCTCGGCGCCAATTCCTGCTTCGAACATCGTGCCATAGCGCATCGAGAAACGATGGAATGTCGCCTCATCAAGCACTTTTCCTGGAACGATAGAATCGATATCGCGCTTTGCATTGAGAAGGAGTTCTTTGAGCTTCTCTTTTCCCTTCTCATCAGAAAGCGTTTTTACTTTCGTCTTGTATTCATTATCAATATCCTTGAGGATCTTCTCGCGCTCATGCTCGTTCGTCTTTATGACGATGTAGCCGGCAAAGTAGACAACGCGTTCGAGATCCGACGCCGGAATGCCGAGCACAAGTGCAAGACGGGACGGAACGCCGCGAAGATACCAGACATGCGCAACTGGAGTCGCAAGCTCAATGTGGCCCATGCGCTCGCGTCGAACGATCGAGCGGGTTATTTCGACGCCGCATTTCTCGCAGACGATTCCCTTGTAGCGGATACCGCGGTATTTGCCACAGTAGCATTCATAATCTTTTTCCGGACCGAAAATCTTTTCATCGAAAAGACCGGCGCGCTCCGGACGCTGTGTGCGGTAGTTGATCGTTTCCGGCTTGGTGACCTCACCGAACGACCATTCTTTAATACGCTCTGGAGACGCGAGTTTTATCGTGACCAGATCGAAGTCGTTATTCGACTGATTATCTCTCTTTTGCATTTGCATAGTGTTTGGCGGTTACGCCGACTTTAGAATCATCGACCGACGGCTTTTTGAGCTCGATATCGAGCGCAAGGCCGCGCATGTTGTTAAGCAATACGTTGAATGATGCCGGAACGTTCGGCTGATGGATGCGCTCGCCTTTCACGATCGCATCGAACGCTGCCGAGCGGCCGACGATGTCGTCAGACTTGATGGTAAGGATTTCGCGGAGCGTGTATGCGGCTCCATAGCCAAGAAGCGCCCAGACTTCCATTTCGCCGAAACGCTGGCCGCCGCCCTGCGCCTTGCCGCCAAGCGGCTGCTGCGTGATGAGCGAGTACGGTCCGATCGAGCGCATGTGGATCTTGTCTTCCAC
>JAGVDT010000028.1 GCA_020058565.1 Minisyncoccota bacterium
AATGTTCATCCATGATTACCGCGCAATGGGCTACTGGACGACATGGCGGACGCTACCGCTACTACCGTTGCACCAAAAAGAACGGGAAGTGCGGTCAGGGATATTTGCAGGAGGACGCGCTCGTCATGCAGACAAAGGAACGACTCCAATCAGTGTCGCTCCCCGACGATTGGGCTGATTACATGCTCGGCAAGGTTGAGAAATGGGACAAGGCGGACAAACAGTCGTCGGGGAGCCATGCGGAGCGGCTGAAATCAGAAACAAAGGAAATCGAGCGGAAGCTTGACGCCCTCGTTGATTTGCATTTGAACGGCGATATTGAGCGTGCGGGGTATCTCACGAAAAAAGACGAGCTGATGCGGCGCAAGCTTTCGCTCGATGCCAAAATGTCAGCCGCCCGGCATGGCAGAAAGAATTGGGTCGAACCCCTGCGGCAGTGGATTTTGGATTCAAAACGCGCGGGGTTTCTGGCAAGCAGTACAAACTACGCGGAAATCCGCGAGTTTGTCCGTTCCTTCGGAACGAACCCCGCGTTGCGCGACAAGACCATTTCGATTTCATTTTGCCCGCCCTCCGAATTAGCCCGCGCCCGCAGGGCGCAATTCGCCACCGCCCATTCCCGCGCCGCTTCGCGGCGCGGCTCCGCCACACTCAATCCGGCAGAAGTTTTACTATGTGACCCTAAGGGGAATCGAACCCCTGTTAACAGCTTGAAAAGCTGCTGTCCTAACCACTAGACGATAGGGCCTAAATCCGCCAGCTGGCGGAAGCTTGTAGCTTCTAGCTTGTAGCTTCTAGCCGAAAATACAAGGGAAGCAAAAGCACGGCAATAATAGCGTATTTTGATGCTAAAATGAAGGCATGAAGCAAGGGCCTGAATCGACTCTGGGAGCTCAGTCGAATTCCAGAAAGAAAAATATAGAAGCATTGCTGACCGCCATCGCGTTGTTTACTGGGGGAAATAGTATGCCTCCGGCCGTGGCCTCTCCCCATAAGCAGGAAATTGAACGAGTGTATATGCCGCACCAGCCTAAGAACGAAGTTCTTGAAGAGGAATTGCGCATAGAGATGATGCTGGCGGTGGCACACGATAAAACGATGGAGCAAGTGCAGAAGATCGATAAGCTGACAGATGAAGCGTACAGACTTGTTCGTCGGTTTCATAAGAGCAAGATTAAATTGTTGGAGCACAGATTGCGTGTGAATAGAGAACCTAGTAACAAAAAACGTGTTAAAAAAATATATTCTTCCAAGAATGTTCAGTCTATTGACCGAAATGGAATGAATGCAGTGCGTTTGCATCATGCCATATCCCTTCTTGAACGCATCGAACAGTTATTGGAAGACGATGTGACACGGAAAGTTCCAGAGGAATACTTAGCGAGATTAGACGCACAAACTGGAGCATCCATTAATCATTGTGTTGAGCTCATGGAAGAGTTCCTCGATGAAAAACGGATACCACCAGCTATCCGAGACATGGCGATACGCGAGGTACCATTACTACGTCTCAAGAGAAAAATCTATCAGGAACACCAAGATCAAAATTCCGCTCCAAATTTAGATCGCGATGGAGAGAAAAAGACTCTATAAATTTTGCATCAATCTAGATGCAAACTGAGCCGTGTTCTGCTACTATGCGACCTGACTGGAGAGGTGCGTGAGTGGTTGAAACGAGCGGTTTCGAAAACCGCCATGCCGCAAGGCATCGGGAGTTCGAATCTCCCCCTCTCCGCCGAGAGTAACTAAAATTTTCATAAAGAACGGCCGCCCCTGAGTTAGGTAGCGGCCGCCTTAAGCCAGTCAAGTGGTTACATTTTGCTGGCAGAACGCCTGAGCATCCTGTTGTGCAGGAGCTCATACGACAGCATGCCCGCTACGAGGAACGGGATCTCGTCGTAGGTCAGGCGATCCGCCTGGTTGCCCGTGTACGCCACATAGAGCGTGAAGCAGGCGGCAACGACGCCGCTGAACCAGAGGGTACGGCTGAGTGTCATCGGCTTCGAAGACCCCAGCATCAGACGAACCAGTAGGGTGGCGATATAGTTGCTCACGAACATCAGCGTGAAGCTAACCACCCACGACAGTGGCCTGTGAAAGACCACGCTGGATAGACCTGGACCACTGAAGGTCACCAGCGTCGCAAGATAGTTCATTACATCAGTCATTTCAAACCCCGTCTTGTTTAGCTGCTTCAATGCGGTAACAGATGTCCCGTTACCAACCAGCATTATACTATTATACAATAATATTGTCAATATTATTGGGGGGTGAATTAGCACGCTAACTGCATATCAAAATTTTACATAATGCCCAGCGACAAAAAACACATAAAAGGTTATGTTTACCAGACAATGCCCTACCAAGTCCTACTTTTCTACAAGTACACCGATGTCTCTGACCCGGAGGCTTTGGCTGCACAGATACGGTCCCTCGCCGAAGGGCTTTCGCTTACCGGCCGAGTTATCGTGGCCACAGAGGGCATCAACGCTACCCTAGAAGGCACAGTAGAAAATACGGAGTCATTTATCGCGCAATTTACTGACCCACGCTTCGCGGATATGCAGTACAAGAAAAGCGCCGGAACCGGCAAAAGCTTCCCAAAGCTTTCGGTCAAAGTCCGCAAAGAAATAGTAGGCACTGGCTTTACGCAGGATGAAGCCGACCCGCGTGTATCAACTGCCCCACGAATCACCGCCGATGAATTGCGTTCTTGGTACGAATCAGACAAAGACTTTGTGGTCGTCGATATGCGCAATAATTACGAATTTGCTTCGGGCCATTTCAAAAATTCTATTGAGCCGGGTATTTCCGCTTCGCGCCATCTGCCGCTCGCCATGGAAAAGCTTGCGCCGCTCAAAGATAAAAAAGTGGTGACGGTTTGCACCGGAGGCATACGCTGCGAAAAGATGTCAGCGTATCTAATGCATAAAGGATTCAAAGACGTACAGCAGCTCGACGGCGGCATTCACACATATATGGAAAAATATCCTGGCAAGGATTTCCAAGGCACTTTGTATACGTTTGACCAGCGCGTCACGATGAATTTCGGCGGCGAGCGCGAGATAGTAGGCACCTGCCACCTATGTGGCGCGCAAACAGAGCGCTACGCCGACTGCGCAGACCTTACCTGTCATTTGCATTTCCTCGCATGTGACAACTGCCGCGACTCGGAAGGCAAAGTATATTGCAGCAACGAATGCGCCAAGCAGCTGGTAAGGTCCGACCTTGCGTAAAAAGCCGCCCCTGCGGGGGCGGCAATCATACCGAACGATTAGTCTCGGTACAGTTGTTCCAAAGCTTCAAGGTCGACCTGCGTGAGCCCGCCTTCACCGATCCGGGGGAATGCCTCGCTTGAAAGGAAAGCCTCGGGAGGGCCGGAAAGATTTTTCTTCTCCTGATGCTGAGGCTCCTCGGCCCGCGGAACCACGGCAAGCGGCGCATCCTGGCGTCCTTGCCATGTCGCACGCACATGACCGTTGATCGGCGGCGCGGGCTTCTCCTTCGATTTTTCCGAGATTTTTCTATACTGCTGCTCGTGGTCTCCCCACTCAATCCCAGGCTATGTGAGACGCTTGACATTTGTTTGTTCGTGAGCCCGGCTTCTCTCATCGCCTCTTGGCGAGTCAACCCTTCATCAAAAAGTTGCTGAACCAGAACTCTCTGATCTTCCATATCCATATTCGGCTTCGGCATGGTCGATACCCCTTTCTTGCCTGGACGCACCGTACCATGCGAAATAGACAGTACCAAGCTCGGCAAAAACATGAAAATTCGTATAATATTCCGATGTCAGAAAAAGACGAGCCAGTTTTTTATTTCGGTTTTGGGGCCAACATGTCATCCAAGACTTTCCAGCGCGGCTATCGCCGCCTGAGCCCGACTTCTGCAGAGCGCGCAGTGTTGCGCGGCTATCGGCTCGAATTTTCAGAGCCGGGTATTCCTTTTTTTGATCCCTCGTTTGCCAACATCGCCAAAGATGATAACGCACTGGTTGAAGGCGTGCTGTATCGGATCACGCCGGAAGAATTAGATCACTTGGACATTTCTGAAGGCAATCGCGCGTACAACATTATCAAA
>JAGVDT010000089.1 GCA_020058565.1 Minisyncoccota bacterium
ACTCCCGTGCTCGATGCAGCCTCTCTACCGGAGCGAAAGAGTACCAGGGAGGCAGCACAAAAGCACCTGTCGTTTGCTGAATCGGCTCTCTCCAAACTAACTGATTTTTCCGCTGAATCCGTAAGGAGTGCGCTTTGGGACTACGCGACAAAAGAGGGGAGGGGTGCCGTTTTGTGGCCAATTCGCTACGCGCTCTCCGGCCGCAGCAAGACTCCTGACCCCTTCGTGATAGCGGGAATCATCGGAAAATCGGAAACCATTCAGCGTATCGCGCGCGCGAAAGAATTGCTGTAATCGTATGTCGACTGCCTCGAGAATCCTCGCGCTGGTGCTGGCCCTTTGCGCGTGTGCGCCGATCATACTCTTTGCACAAACTGCAGAGGAGATTCGCAGTCAAATTTCGTCACAACGAGAACAATTGAATGCCTTGAACAAGGAAATTGCCTCGTACGAAAAGGAGCTGCAGGTCGTAGGAGCCAAAAAGCAGACACTGCAGTCGGCGGTAAATTCTCTCGATCTTTCCGTCAAAAGAACTCAAACTAAGATCAGGGCGATACAAAACCAAATTTCGACCACCGAACTGGAAATTCAGGAACTCTCGGGCCATATCATCAATAAAGAGGAGGCGATTTCTGTCGACTCCGCTGCAATAGCGGAGACGATCCGTCGAATGCACGAAACTGCAAACGCGAGTTTGGTCGAAATGGTGCTGGCGAACAACTCAATGTCAGATTTTTGGGACGACACAGAAAACACGATTCGAATTCAAGACACGATGCACAAGCATGCTACATCACTTGAAGTCGCCAAGATCGAATTGACCGAGGATCGCGACGCCGAGGAAAAGAAACGAGAGCAACTTGTTTCGCAGCGCAGCAATCTGAAATCGGAGGAGCAATCGCTCGCCGTTCAGAAAAAGGAACAGACGGCACTCCTTACACAAACAAAGAATCAAGAATCAAATTACCAGGCAATCATCGCGCAGAAAACGGCAGCAAAGAAGACGTTTGAAAGCGCCCTTAATGATTTGGAATCTAAGCTTCAATTTACGCTGGACCCCTCGAAATTACCTGCCGCCGGCAAAGGCATCCTTCGCTGGCCACTTGATAACGTCCGCATCACGCAGCAATTCGGCCGTACGGCTGATTCAGGGCGCCTTTACTCCTCGGGGACGCACAATGGCGTCGACTTTGCCGCTTCGATCGGCACGCCGGTTAGAGCGGCGCTTTCCGGTACGGTCATGGCAACAGGAAATACCGACGCTATTTCTGGTTGCTATTCGTATGGTAAATGGGTGCTCTTGAAGCACGCCAACGGCCTCGCGACGCTCTACGCGCACCTCTCGCAGATTAACGTGGCCGAAGGCGGAAGCGTTTCTACGGGGCAGACGATTGGGTATTCCGGAAATACCGGTTACGCGACAGGCCCGCACCTCCACTTTACTGTGTATGCCGCGGGTGCCGTCCAAGTCCGCCCCCTTGGCTCCGGGAAGGGCTGCCACGCGGCCGTCATGCCTGTTTCCGCCCAGAGCGGCTACTTGAACCCGCTCGATTATCTTTGACATTGACACAGTGGACCGAAAGCGTATCCTGCGTATAGCATGACTCTGGCGTTCTTTATTGTTCTCTTGTCTGTCCATAGGAGCTCGACATGCTGGCAAAATCTCTGTTAGTCTGTTTCTTTGTTCTAACGTTCCCGATAAGCGCACGTGCTAAACAACTCATGGTTTGCGACGAAGGTTGGCAGATGGAGCGGGTAGCCGGTAAGATCTACGTAAAAGGGCAAAGCATTGCGGACGCAATAAAAAGTACTAACAAAGTGGCCCTTGAGTATTCCGGAGTGAAAAATGCCTGCGGATTGTTGACTATTGCTCGTGCCGAGATCGTCGAATACCACTCGACATTCGACGCACCCGACGACAGAACCGTCGTAATCTATAAGCTTCGCATTGATTTCATCTTTGACGAGAAGCGCATTCCTGGAACCGTAGCTATTCAGCTGGTGCCGGTCCAGAATTTGTATCAATACGCTATTCACCTCACGTCGACCAAAAATCTGAGGGCACAGTTGCTTGAAGAAAAGGAGATGTAGCGAAGCTGGGACGCTCGCGAAAAGCGCGGCTGATAGCATCAGCCGCGTTTCGTTTTGCGGTTGTCGGGGAAGTCGACGGTTGAAAGCGCGGACATTTCGACTTTTGATGCGTGTCGCAATGACCGTTCAAATTTTCGCGGAACGACAGGGAAGTACCGGCTGTTCGAAATAGCGTCCATGAGCCAGTCAAGCGACTCCCCCGACGTTATCCATTTTTCGGGCGGATATTTAGAGAGGTCAAATGGCGCGGAGTACGCACGCAGAGATTTACGACCGTCCCACAAATAATATTCGTGAAAATAACTCATCGCGAGTTCGCGCGGTGATGAATAGATCGGGTCGCGAAATTTCAAAACAGCGTGATTTGTTTTACTAATCGCACCCCAGTACTTTCCGCGTTTAAAAAGCGTCACCGTGTGGTCTTCGTCATCATATGCGGTCGCGAAATCCATCAAGAGCGGTCTATGACCATGGAAGGCAAGCGCAGCCGCGGCAAATACGGCGCCCTCAAAGCAATGCGCCGTTTCTCTTTTAAAAACCTCAACGGGAGGGAAGTTTGACTCCCCCGATAATTCAAAATTTATGGGTAGGGTATCGAGGTAGTCTTGGATCCGAGACGGCGTTTTGAGCTGCGAAAAAAGTCGACGCAAATCGCGGGGAAGAATCCGTTTTATTTTATCGGCGTACCGCACAGGGGAATGATACCGAATGCAGGCAGCTTGGTATATGGCGCAGCGGGCGTTGGACAATCCACTGGTGCCTTTGGACAGGCTTTTTTGCGCTTGGTATTATTCGCTTTACATATATTGTGCGAATATATATCTCGGACGCCCTAGGAAGGTAGGCCCGTCTTCATGATCCCCCATTACACCACTTTCGCGTCAAGATATCGTGTTTGTTCTCCTCTCTTATCGGTACGTCTTTCTAATTCTGACCTATTGCAAACTGCCTATCATTTTTTCTCCCCCTCCCCCACCATGTCGCATTTTTTTAGATGCGACAATGGGGTATTCTTCATCTATGTCTAGCCAAAAACCACTCATCGACTACCTCTACCCTTTTTTGGATTACTGTGAGATCGAAAAAGGGCTCTCGAACAACACGCAGCGCAACTACCGCCAATATCTGAAAATCTTTATTAACTGGTTGAAGCTGACGGGTAATCAAAAATTGCAGCCAAAAGATCTTACCGCAAAGCATGTGTGGGATTATCGTCTCTATCTCGCTCGCGGTTACAAGACGCCGCGTGGTGACAATCTGGCTCGTAAATCGCAAAATTACTATCTCATCGCTTTGCGCGCGCTCTTGGATTTTTTTGCAGAACGCGATATCGAGTCGCTTCCTTCTCCGAAAATAAAATTAGCCAAACAAAAAACGGAGGAGAATATCTCATTCCTCGAAGCGCATGAGATAGAACGCATCTTGCAGTTGCCGGAAACGGCTAAGCCGGAAGGCCTGCGCGATAAAGCGATTCTTGAGACCTTCTTTTCCTCGGGGATGCGTATTTCCGAACTCACTGCGCTCAATGTCGACCAAGTCTCAATCCTGAAGGGCAAAAAAGACCCAAACATTACCATTGAACTTTCCATTATCGGGAAAGGCAGGCGCGTGCGCACCATCTTTCTTTCCCCTCGCGCCGCGAGCTGGATCAGAGGCTATCTTGCAGTGCGTAACGATGATGAAAAGGCGCTATTTATAAATACACGAACGCGTAATCCGGAAAGTCGGCGACTGTCTCCCCGTTATATCCAAACGCTTATCGGCAAATACGCGCGCGCCGCCGGCCTTTCCAAAAAAGTAACTCCTCATACCCTACGCCACACGTATGCGACCGACCTTCTCTTTCATGGTGCCGACCTTCGCAGCGTTCAGGAACTTCTCGGGCATAAGAACGTCGCCACGACTCAGATCTACACGCACGTCACCAACAAGAGGCTGCGCGATATCCACGAGAAATTTCACGGCGGTGCGCGCATGAAAGATGCATAGCCTTTTCGAGCGAAACTACGATTTCCCCAACTTCTCCAACGCCCTCAAAACCTCGAGCGGCACGGCAAAGACGATCGTGTTGGACTGGTCAGATGAGATGTCGTTGATACTCTGCAGCGTGCGCAGGTGGAGGGCCCCGGGCGATTCAGCGAGCGTTGTCGCGGCGAGTGCCATATTCTTCGCTGCAGTCACTTCGCCTTCGGCGCGAATGATGACGGCGCGGCGTTCGCGTTCTGCCTCGGCCTGCTTCGCAATCGTGCGTTCCATATCCGCTGGGAGGGCGATATCCTTGAGCTCCACATTGTTCACCTTTATCCCCCACGGGTCGGATGCCTCGTCCACGACAATGCGGATGCGTTCGGAAATGCTGTTGCGCTCCGCAAGCAGCTGGTCGAGCTCGACTTCGCCCACCGCGTTGCGCATCGTGGTCTGCGCGAGCTGCGACATCGCGTACCGAAAGTCCTCGACTTCCAAAACTGCCTTCGCGGCATCAGAGACTTTATAATAGATGACGGCATTCACGCCGACCGAAATGTTGTCCTTCGTAATAGCCTTCTGCTCAGGAACGTCAACGGCTTTTACACGCAGGTCAACCTTGCGCAGCTGCTGAAAGATGGGGATGACGACACGCCAACCCGGGGCTTTGACACCCACAAACCGACCCATGGTAAACATTACCCCGCCTTCGTACTGGTTCACCTGGCGGAGGATTAGGACGGCGATGCCAATAATAACTGCAGCCCCAATGAGGATTTGGAATATCATATAACCCCATCCTACACCCCCCTACTACGACTTCCAAGGGATCTGGTACTGGTCGAATTCCGGCAGCAATTTGCGGCCGTACAAGAGTCGCGAAATGACTTCCGCATGCGAAAGCGCGCCGGTGAGCGCGTTGTGTGGGCTCGGCTCTTCCGGAATGCCGCAGTAGTTGAGGACAGCGTCAAGGTCGAGCGCGCTTCGCTGGTGCGCAACCGGCGGCTGCATACCGCGGTTCACCATATGCATGTAGCAGAGCGTGTGCGTGTCGATCGTGCGATAGGCAAATGGCCACTCGGTGTGCCCTGCCCTCTCGGAAGCATATTTCAAAAAATCGCGATCGAAAGAAACATTCTGTCCCGCCAGAGTTTTTTCCGGCAACTCCCTGCTCCAGTGCATAAAGGCGTGCACGAGATCGGCCTCGCTCTGCTTTTTCGCATCCGTTATCTGCTCCATCGTAAAGCCGTTCACCGCAAGCGCGCCATCCATGACATGCGCACCGTCCCAAATACGACACTCCTCGTAGAACCGATTGGTTGGATTGGCAAAATCAAGCGCCCCCACCGACACGATGGAGTGCTTGTGCGCTTCTGTTCCGGACGCCTCGACGTCTACAACTAACATAGGAGGAAGTTTACAGGTTACAGTGAACAGTGTACAGCTGGATCCGTATTGAATTTTCTGTCAACTGTAAACTGTCACCTGTTCACTGCCCTAATCCTTTACAGCTCTTTGACGGCGCATACCCTGCGTCCTTGGCCGCTTCTTCGCTCGCAAACCACACCTTGTTTGCAGAGTTGATCTGCGATGCCCCGCCGCACCACGGAAAGTGGTAGACCGAGCCGTTGCGGGAGGCCACCACCAGCCCTCCCACGGCCATCCCGGTCGCTTCCTCCTCCATGGGCGCGTGAGAGACGGAAACGACGGGTTTAGCTGCCTCTGTGGCCGAAAGCCTTCCAAGCCCAAACGAAGCAAACGCCACTAGAAATACGACCAAAATTAGCCCCCAATCGGCCACAACGACCTCCATCCCCCATTTGACCTTTCCCCAAATATCCTGTATTCTGGTCGCTAAGCCCATGGAGGAATTGTATCTTGTTTTTCCCTATACCCTATTGGCTATACCCTAAACCCTACTCATTATGGCCACAACCAAAGCCGCCGGAACAGCAAAAAACCTCAACGACTCAAATCCGAAATACCTCGGCGTGAAGCGCGCTGATGGTGCTTCCGTCTCGCCGGGTGAGATTATTGTCCGCCAGCGAGGCACCAAGATCATGGCAGGCAAGAACGTTGCTATTGCCAAAGACCATACCCTGTTTTCACTTGCGACTGGCATCGTCAAATTTGCAACAAAACGCAAAGGAAATTTCGATGGCAAGACCAGCATCCGCTCGGTCGTGTCCGTTACGGCTGCAGCGAAGTAACCGGTTCTCAGAAATTACTCCTCTTGTTTATAAAAACGTGCCGCTCCATCGATCCTCGACCCAAGGGTCGAGGTATTCGCAAAGCGGCTACCATGGCGTTTTTGTTGGAAGCGGTGCGGCCCACCGGCCGCACTCAGTTGAAAGTTCGCCGATTCATCTCCACACAGCAAGCTGTGGGGTATTCTCGGCGAGCCAATAAAATCCCGACCGGCACGTTATAAACAAGCGATAGCGTATCTGCGCTGCTCTACGCTGCGATCACCTCGACAGTGATCGTCGCACTCTTCTCTCCCAACTTTATTTCGACCGGCCATGAGCCGGTTTGTTTTATGGGCATTTTCGGATGGATGGCCTCCTCGGGAACGTCTATTCCCTGCTCCGTGAGCAACTTGGCGATTTCCTCGCCGCCGATCTTTTTGTAGAGATGCCCTTTGGGGTCCGTATTTGCGCGGAGCATCAGCGAGAATTTTTTGATTTTCTCGAAGATCGCATCCCATGCCTTCTCCTGTGCGGCGCGATGCGCTCGGTCCTCGGCATTCTTTTTTTCGAGATTTTTTAAAGCCTCTACCGTCGCCATTTGGGCCAATTTGCGCGGGATAAGACTATTCAGCGCGTATCCATCAGCCACATTCTGAACACTCCCTCTTTGACCTACCCCGGATACATCGCGCAATAGTATGACTTGCATAGCCGCAGTATTGATCAGATTTTCTTCGCGAGCAAGTTTGTCAGAGACGCCGGCTCATTGTACTATCAACGGAGGAATAATCTGATAAGGACAGATCGATGAAACAGCCTCACGCACGCACATTTAATCGAGCGATTCTCTATACTCTCGCGGCTGTGCTAGGCCTTTTGCTGCTCGGCGCTGCCGCAGATTGGAATGTGATGACGGTCAATCAAAAGGCCGTCGGCGTCGCGACGCTTTTCCTTATCGCAGGGGTTGTCTTTCTCGTCGCCGAAGCAGACGCCCGAGGCACTGACGTGTATTTTCAGTTGCGCAGTACGCAACACTTGATTGGTTATGCGTTCCTTCTCATGGGCGCGGTGATACTGCTTGCTGCATTCTTCACGGTCTAATTCGGTGCGGGGCCGCCTCTAGTGCGGCCCCATTGTTTGCAGCAACTCTCCACCATCACCGTAGCAATTCAATCGCTTTTTCCATCTGAGGGTCACGATCAGCCGCGCGGTCCTCTTCGGTCACCTCCACCACATGATCCGGCGTAATTCCGTCGAGCGGAATTTGCTCTCCATTGGGCATGAGCCACCGCGCCACGGTGATTTTAAGGCCGGTGGTTTCCGTGATAGGTATCAGCTCCTGCACTGAACCCTTGCCAAACGTCGGGGCTCCCACGATAGTCGCCTTTCCATGGTGCTTCAAAGCACCGGCCAGAATTTCGGATGCCGACGCCGATCCCTCATCAACTAAAATAACCATCTGCAAGTTGCTATTGAAAATATCGTACCCGCGAGAACGGTGATGTACATTTTCCTGGTGTCCCGCATAGTCTTCCGTGACGACGATCTTCCCGCTCGGCAGAAACCAGCTCGCCATATCGACCGCAGCTTCCAAGTACCCCCCGGGATTGCCGCGCACATCAAGAATGAGTTTACGGTTGCCGCTTTCGACAAATTCGCGGAGTGCCGTGCGAAACAATTGCGGAGAATTTGCCGTAAAATTGTGCAGCGAAATGACATAGATACCGTTCCCCATATCTTCCGTATCGATAATCGGCAAGCTGATGGTGTCGCGAACAACACTCACATCCCGCGGCTCCGTCCATCCGTCACGCATCATGTGTAAAACAACGGTACTCCCCTTCGGACCTCGAATGCGGTTGACCGCGCTCGTGATGTCGAGGCCTGTCGTCGAAATCCCGTCAATTTTAATCACGACGTCGTTTGGCTTAATTCCCGCCTTATCCGCCGGTGTGCCCTTGAGGGGGGCGACCACCGTGAGAACCTCGTCTTTGATCTCAATTTCCATTCCGACTCCGCTAAACTCGCCGCTCAAATCCTCTTCAAATTGCTTCTGTTCTACGGGAGGGAGAAAAAACGTGTACGGATCACCGAGCGACGCCGCAAGACCTTGTATCATTCCGTAGACACGACGCTCCTCGGGTGTTCCAGCCGGTTCCGGTTCTGTAGACGATGCGGTGCGCTCCGGCACCGATGCCGGCACAAATTGTTCGTCCATTATCCGCCATGCTTTCCACACTGGCGACAGATCCACGCCACGCGGCGGAACTTCAGCGCCAATGGCCTGCGCGACGGTCGCTGGCAACGCCGACTGCACCCGCGCGTTCCCCCCGATGGCAAAACCGCTCACAAAACCGAGCGTCGTTAAAATCACGGCGCCGGCAACAAAAAAACGCATTGTGCGATCACTGTACATACCGGTAGTATCGCATATCGAGCACATTTTTTCTACCGCGTGCCTCGGTGCGTGTGGTACGATTTCCGTGTGGAACTGTTTGCACAAGTGAGCGTCCTTCTTGCACTCGCGGTTTGCGTCGCGATCGTAATGCGATTGCTTGGCCAGCCGCTCATCATTGGTCACATTTTGACGGGGCTTATGGCGGGGCCGTATGTACTCGGCATTCTGCACTCAAACGAAACCCTCTCGCTTCTAGGTGAGATTGGTGTGGCGATTTTGCTCTTTACCGTCGGTCTCCATCTTTCGCCCGACATTATTCGCCGCTTCGGCTCGGTGTCGATTATTACAGGTGTCGGGCAAGTCGTTATCACCTCGGCCATCGGCTTTTTCATATGTGTCGCGCTTGGATTCTCAACACTCGTGTCATTTTACCTGGCGGTAGCACTCGCTTTTTCGAGCACTATTATCATCATGAAATTAATAAGCGACAAGGGCGATATCGATGTCTTGTATGCGAAAATCGCAATCGGATTTCTTCTCGTGCAAGACGTCATTGCAGTGCTTCTTTTGCTTGCGATCCCGCTGTTTACGGCTGATGCCGCCTCGCTTTCCTCGTTCGCCCGCTTCGGTCTATCTGCCGTGTTTCTGATTGCTTTTTTGTACATTGCGTCGCGAATCTTTATATCGAAATTGAGCGCATTTTTTGAACGATCGCAGGAGCTACTGTTTCTCTTCGCGCTAACCTGGGGCGTCGGTATTGCCGCTCTTTTTCGGGAGTTCGGCTTCTCGCTTGAAAGCGGCGCCCTCATCGCCGGTGTCGCACTTGCGACGCTTCCGTCTCGACGCGAAATTAGCGCGCGCCTTACGCCTCTGCGAGACTTTTTTATCGTACTTTTTTTCATTTATCTCGGTGCCCAGCTGCAGCTCGATGCGATCATCGGGTTATTGCCTACGGCACTAATACTTTCTGGTCTCGTTCTTGTCGGAAATCCAATTATTCTTATGGGGATTCTGGGCTACCTCGGATACCGAAGGAAGACAAGCCTCCAGACTGGCTTCACCGTGGCACAAATTAGCGAGTTTTCACTCATCCTTGTTGCTCTCGGCGTTTCCCTCGGACACGTCTCCAACGAGGTACTCTCGCTTATTACCCTCGTCGGCCTTATGACCATCTTTGGCTCGACATACTTGGTCGCGTATTCCGACCGCATCTATGCTCGCGTGCAGCCGTATCTTGGCATTTTTGAACGCGCAGACGCTCACGAAAAGCGGACGCGGCGCGAGCATTCCGACGTCGTTCTTTTTGGCTGTAATCGCATTGGGTACGATTATTTAGAAGCATTGGTGACCATGGGTAAACGCCTCTTGGTTATCGATTACGATCCGCAGGTTGTCTCGGCTGTCGAGGATGCGGGGGTCGCTGTCGCGTACGGAGACGCCGCCGATATTTCATTTCTTGAGACAATCGACTTCAGCCACGCCACGCTGATCATTTCTACCATTCCCGATCCGTCGACAAACGCGCTTCTCGTTCGTACGGTAAAGGAGCATAGTCCTGACGCGGTTGTTGTTCTCATCGCACACACCGTTGCGGACGCGCTTTCGCATTACGGCGATGGTGCTGATTACGTGGTGCTGCCGCATTTTCTCGGTGGAAAGCACGCGGCCGATCTTGTTCTGAAGCATCAAGACGTTAAGAAAAATTATTCACGATTGCGTGATTCGCATATTGCGCACCTGCAGCTTCGTGTCGCGATCGGTCATGAACACCCCCCACGCCTTAACTAACCCCTCATGAGCTGGTAGGATGCTGCGTATGGCGCTTTTGGAGATTTTTGGGTACGTGTGGATGGGCATCATTGATATGGGGTCGTATATTTTTGGAGGCTATGGCAAGCCGCGCCATACGCATACTGACGTAATCCTGCACAACACGCTCTCTGACTCTCTTGAAAAATTCATACCTCTGAGAGCCGGAGTAGTAAAAATGTACAACTGTGGGCCGACAGTGTATGGGGAGCAACACATCGGCAACCTTTCGATGTTCGTTTTTACGGACATCCTGCGCCGTACGCTCGAATTCAACGGCTACAAGGTGCAGCAAGTCATCAACATCACTGATGTGGGACACCTTGTCTCCGACGGCGACGAAGGTGAGGACAAAATGACCAAGGGCTTGAAGCGTGAAAAGAAAGCGTTGACCTTGGAAAATATGCGAACGCTTGCAGAAAAATACACCGAGATGTTTCTGCGCGATCTTGCAATCCTTAACATTCAGACAGAAAGCACGAAGTTTCCTCGTGCATCCGACTATATACCGGCGCAGATCGCGATGGTGAAAGCGCTCGAAGAAAAAGGCTATGCGTATACGGGAAAAAGCGGCGTGTATTTTGATACCGCGCGTTTTCGCGAGTACGGCAAACTCGGCAATATAAATCTCGAAGGCCTCAAAGAAGGTGCTCGAGTGGACGCGAGCGATGAGAAGCGCAATCCGACAGATTTCCTCCTGTGGAAATTTGATGCGAAACTCGGCTGGGAATCTCCGTGGGGTCTAGGATTCCCTGGCTGGCACATCGAATGCTCGGCGATGATCCGCTCGATTCTCGGCGATCGCATAGATATTCATACCGGTGGAATCGAACACATCCCTGTTCACCACAACAATGAGATCGCGCAAAGTGAATCTGCAACCGGCAAAAAACCATTTTCGCGGTATTGGCTTCATCGAGCGCATCTGCAGTTGAATGGCGGCAAGATCGCGAAATCGGGCGGTTCCCTCGTGTATCTTTCCGAAATCCTCGAGAAAGGTTACCACCCGATGGCCTTCCGCTACCTGCTTCTTGGCGCCCATTACCGTCAGCCGTCGAATTTTTCATGGGAATCGCTCGCAGCCGCGCAGACCGCGTATCTTAAATTGCGAAAAATAGTAGACGAATTACCCACTGATGGGTCAGGGTTCCCAGCGCCGTACGGCACGCGATTTACCGAAGCCGTAAACGACGATCTCAACACTCCGGCCGCGCTCGCCGTCGTCTGGGAAATGGTAAACGACAAGGATATTGATCCGGCGAACCTCCGCTCCGGCATCCTTCACGCCGATGACGTTCTCGGACTCAATCTGGCAGAACAGGATGAAAAAGCTGTCGAACTCTACCGAAAAAAACTAGGGCAGACGGTCTCGACAGCCGAAATCCCCGACCGCGTCAAGGAACTCCTCGCGGAACGAGAACTCGCCCGCGCTGAAAAGCGGTGGGACGATGCCGACGCTGCGCGCAAAAATATCGAAGGCGAAGGATATGTGATCGAGGACACGGGCGACGGCCCGCGTCTCCTTGCAAAGTTTTAACACACAAAGCCCCGCAAGAACGCGCGGGGCCGTACGCTACGAGATGGCATGAATAAGCACCACCCCGATGAAAATGCTGGAAAGTACTCCTGCCGTCAGAAGGAACCTCATCGGGCTCTCCTCGTCCGAACGCACGCACCGAAGTCCATTATAACACCAAATAACACCTTAGTCAATTACAAAATTGACGAGGCGGTTAGCTACGAAAATTACCTTCCTGATCCGCTTCCCTTCGAGCCATTTTGCCACCGTCGTTTCTCCTGCCGCACGTACGACGACTTCTTCGGAATTTGCGGGAAGTGTAATTTGCGAACGCACCTTGCCATTGACCTGCACGACGAAAATCGTTTCGTCTGCAACAAGTTTCGTGGAGTCACATTTCGGCCACGGGCCGAGGTGGACTGATTTCTTGTTTCCAAGCTGATACCAGAGCTCCTCCGCAACATGCGGTGCGAACGGAGCGAGCAACGCGACGAATGATTGATATTGCTTCTTAGTAACCCCCTTCGCTTCTGCACTGTTCACAAAAATCATCATCTGACTGATCGCGGTATTGAATTTGAAGTTCGCAATGTCCTCACCGACCTTTTTGATCGTCTTGTGCAGTTCGCGTTCAACGCTTTCGTCTGTCTTTGTGACTACTTTTTCTTGCAGGCGCCAGACACGTTCGATAAAGCGTCGCGCACCGATAAGACTCGACGTTTTCCAGGCTATCGCGTCGCTAAACGGGCCCATAAACATTTCGTACACACGCAGCGTATCGGCGCCGTAGGTTGCGATGATTTCATCGGGATTGATCACGTTGCCAAAGCGCTTGGACATTTTGCGTCCGTCTTCCGCTTGGATAAGACCAACGGAAATAAGGCGCGTAAACGGCTCCGGCGTCGATACAACACCAGTATCTTGCAAGAATTTATGCCAGAAACGCCCGTAAATGAGGTGTCGCGTCGCGTGTTCTGCGCCACCCACATACAAACCCACCGGCCCCCAGTATTTCTCTTTCTTTTTGTCTACGAGAACCTTCTTATTCTTCGGATCCATGTACCGCAACCAATACCACGACGAACCCGCCCACTGCGGCATCGTATTTGTCTCGCGCTTCGCTTTTCCTTTGCACTTCGGGCACTTTACGTTGACCCATTTATCGATCGCGGCAAGCGGCGATTCGCCCGTCCCGGTCGGCTCGTATTTTTTTACCTCCGGCAATTTCACCGGCAGATCTTTCTCTGGCACGGGCACAACGCCACAGTCCGGACAATGAATCATCGGAATTGGTTCGCCCCAATATCGCTGGCGCGAAAAAACCCAGTCGCGGATCTTGTACGTCGTCTTTTTGGTGCCGAATTTTTCGGTGATTTTTTCTTTTGCATCGTCGCTATTCATTCCATCAAATCCACTGGAGTTGACCAGAATGCCGCCGCCCACATATGGACCAGTTTTACCCTCGAGGTATCGTTTAAAGAGAGGGAGATCCTCGCCGGAATTGGATTGAGGACCGGAAATCAACTCTAAGGCCTCTTCTTTAGTTACCCAAAAGTTTTCGATCCTTACGCGTTTTTCCAAATCGGTAAGTTGTTGTTCTTGTTTGTCCTCGTTCGCAAGTCGCAGGGCGTAACAAGTCGCGAGCGCCTGACGGTAGATTTTACGGATGCGATTGTAATAATTCGCCTCGACGGTACCAATGCGACGGATTTCCTTAAAATTCGTATACCCTGTTTCTTCGATAACTTCACGAACCACGCCGACCTCTTCTGTTTCGCCATCGTCTATGCCGCCACCAGGTAAACCGTATTCAATGCCACCCGCATGCGTGACGGACTGCATTAACACTTC
>JAGVDT010000031.1 GCA_020058565.1 Minisyncoccota bacterium
AGTTGATTGCTTCCGAGGTTGGAAGCCCCCGTAGTTCAATGGATAGAACAGCGGCGTCCTAAGCTGTAGATCCAGGTTCGATTCCTGGCGAGGGCACCAAATAAGTGCGATATACTGTATCCATGCCAGAAGGAGGTGGAAAGCTCGAAGAAATATATCGTCTGACCAAAGAAAACAACCAAATGCTCCGCGCTATGCGGCGCTCTGCGTGGCTACACGGGGTGTTTAAAGTGGTTATGTACCTGGCTATAGTCGGGATAGGGCTCTGGGCGTACATGACTTTCCTAGCGCCGCTTCTCATACAGATGCTCGACACGCTAGAGAAAATCCAGGGCGCGAGCAATCAAGCCCAAGGCCAGTTTTCAGGCCTCATGGACTCTCTCAATAGCCTCAAAGCCTGGCTTCCCGGAGCTTCTTCAACCACTACGCAGTAACTCTGTCAGTACGCTCTAACTCCGTCAGTACGCACTAACTCTGTCAGCCGACATAGACGCAGCTTTCGTAGGCTCGTGCCTCTAATCGACAATCTATACCCCTATTTACACAGGTGTAATCTAAGAGGTATATTCTCGCGATGTCGAGAAAACATCCGAGGAAGGGTCGTCTTGGTCGCATTGAAATGGAAATCCTCGAAGGACTTACCTTTGGTGACATTTTTATCGGAGCCCTCTTTTCTGCGCGGTCCACTAAACGTATGCATGAGATTGCCAGGAAACGTGCTAAAAAGCGTTATCTGGATCAATTAGCGTTAGAAAGGCTTGTAAAAACCAGGCTGGTCAACGCTAAAGGAGAAATACTGAGCATCAATGCTTCCGGTTTGGAATTATTTAAGAAGACTTCTCTTGTTAAGCAAATGCTTTCTACGAAGGTTTGGGATCGCAAATGGCGCGTCGTGATATTTGACATTCCGCAGTCCATGGCGCCGCTTCGTTGGGAAATCCGAGGACTTTTGAAGCGGGCAGGTTTTCGCATGTTGCAGCAAAGCGTATGGATTTTCCCGCATGAGTGCAAAGAGCTCACCGCTTTAATTTCTCAGGACTCGCGAATCAAAGGACGGGTTTTATATGGAGTATTTGAGACTATCGAAGGCGATAAAGAAATGCGAAGAGCCTTCGGATTGGTCTAAAGTGTTTTATACCTCTATGATTACAGCTGTGATAATAGGGGTATAGGGTTGGTTGGGTCGAAATTTTGGGCGGAACGTGTTATAAATAACCCGTTTGGAAATGCCCGGGTAGCTCAGGTAGTTAGAGCATTCGCCTGAAGAGCGAGTGGTGGTCAGTGCAAGTCTGACCCCGGGCACACTTTGGAAACTCACGGTTTTCCAACGGCACTAAAGTGCCTGCCTTCCTCCCCGGGAAAACTACAGCTTTCCCGATCCCTTTCGCGTGCCCGGGAGGATTGGCCAACGCAGAGGTCCGTATCAGACTTGCAGGGCGCAAGCCATGTCGCCTTGGTGACGGGCGCGTCAGCGCCGACCACTTACTGATTTCGCGCGAAGACCAAAATCAGTTAGTGAGTCACGCCAAGCGGACCCCCATGCATAATCAAATCTAAAACCCCAGCGTATATGTCATCGCACCGTTGTTGCTTTTCGGCGTGTGCCATTTTTCGGTGTTGAGCTTTACTTCGTGGAGGCTTCCTAGTTCTCGGTATTTGAGGCTGCCGTTTTTGAGCGCGTGGTCATAGAGATTGCGCGTAAGCTCCACGTCTTTTAGGCAGTATTTGCGGACTTTTTCTACTTCGCCGTTGCGCCACCACACCAAGGACTGTCCGCCATGGCCGCTTTTTTTCTTGCCCAGCGTGCCGTCGGCCACGGCATCCAGGCGCACGCGACGGCCCAAGACGTCGTAGATCTCTTTCATCAAATCCACACTGGGAATCTTTGTCAGATCACCGGGGTAGTATTTATTCAAAAGGGGAATGTCGAAATGATCGGAGTTGTAGCCAACCAATAAGTCAGCCTCTTCCAGCACTTTCCACATGCGGGTAAGCTCTGGCACCAAAAAAGAATCATACGTATCGGTAGCAGAATCATGCATTCCGACGAGCGCGATCTCAAGCTCGGATGGCTCTGAAGCGCCATTACCGAACCAATTTGCAGTTTCAATATCAAAAGTAATTACGCGCATTTCAAAATCAGTTTTGCATCAATGAAAATAATCGACAAAACTGACTCTGACGAGTTTACCATATTTCAAATTTGTATAGATCAAATGGTTAGGGCCTCGATCGCTCGAGGCCCTCCACTTATGACGCAGGACGAGCCCGGTATATACCCACCAGAATCCTGACGAAGGACTCTGTTAACGTGCAAGCGTCACGATCCTTTCTGCGCTCGGACCACAGGTTTATTAGAACGACCGCTTCGTGGGCAGATATGGCTACGCACGATGCATTGGTCCGACGTGTGAAGCGATATAAAAATTCCACCGTGTCGAGTGTGTACCCGACATCTTCTTTAGGTATCTTTGCGGCGCGTGTGGCCTCTAGCAAAAGGCTTACGCATTGCTCAGTAACCTTCCCGCGCCCCGGGAACTCGAACTTACCCCTGAAAGTGCAGAAGCCGTCCTGTGCTCGTGCCGGGACAGACAGTGTAATGGCTAATGTCGTGAACAGCGTCGCGATAATGCGCATGGTAACCTCCGAGACTTGGCTTCGCTTCGTCGTATAGACTGCCAACACTATGCCAGGTCCTACATGAAGAGTCAATGTGGACACCCTTCATCTGACAGTGGAGATTAGGCGGAAAATACAGTCTTCCAAAAGGACTGTATTGCCTCAGACAAGGTGACGCTTACTTGTACCGTGATTTGCACCACTGCCGCCAAAAGTCCGCTTATGGACTCGACAATGACTTTGCCTATGGTCTCAGGTTCGTTTTCTGCTGTTGCTTCCTGAAGGCTCCTTTCGATGTTGTCGACCGAAAGCTGGATATTGGTAATAAGCGAGCCTATGAGGCTATTGCGCTCGTCTTCAGTGGCTTCGGGATCGTTTAGGGCCGAATTCACGGATTGAATCCTTTGATTCAAAGCATTAAGTTCCCGCGTCAACTCCTGGACTTTTGCGTCACTTTTCTTCAGCTGCGATTGACCTTTTTCGAGCTCGTCCTGTAGTTTCGCTACGCGCTCCTCTGCCTTTTTGATCGCGGCTGCGGCATTTGCAGGAATTGCGACTTTTCCGCTACTCGTAGCAGCAGCGCCGCCAGGCAAGCCATCCACATGTATCGACGCCGACGAAGTGGCGTTTTTGCGGGCTGCCAACGTTTCGTTGAGAGTCTTTAGACTTTGCTTTACCTCATGTACGGCCGATCTCGCGAGAGCTTGCGTTACTTCGGCAGTCTGCTGGGGAACATTCGCTTCGTTGCCGGAAGCTGAGATGCCCGCGCCAGTGTTGACGCCAGTCTCTCCAATTTCCGTCTCAAAAACCGAGTCAACGATTTGGGTCTGTGCAGAATTTGAAGGCGCGTCGGCTATGCCGGTCAGGCTCTCGTATATTCCGCTAATTCCAGATGCGAGCGTGTCACGCGCCTGAGCGATGATGCCATAGATGCTGTCGTAGGAGTTTAGCGGACGGTAGAAAGCCTGGCTTGGCTGCACAAGATTTGTGCCTTGAACGGCAAAGCTGGCAGGAGCGGCAATAATCTGGTCCGCTGGGTAGTACGCAGGCGCGGGAATGACTTGTATAGGATACTGCCCGCTAAGTCCGCCAACGTATTGTCCTAGATGAGCCCAACCAAGTCCCGTATTGCCTGTGGGAGGAGGGGAAAGTGTGGAAGCGGGTAATGCACCGAAGCCTGAGTAGCCTGCAATACCGTTGATGCCCGAAACCGCTCCTCCGGAATACCCGCCCGTGTATCCACCTGAATAGCTTCCGCCTGAGCTAGGGCTCACGTTCTGGGTAGAACCTTGCAGGGAGCCCTGTCCACTATATGCACCAGATACGCCGGTTGCCGGGCCCGATCCCAATTCAATGACGGGAACTTGTGTGAAGCCGGGTCCTCCTCCGCTTGTTAGTTCCACTTTCCCGCCACTGGGCAATGTATTGCCGGTGCCTTGGGTAGTACCACCTGTTGTCGGCGGTGCGGCCACAGCTGTTGCTCTACAGACGCCTTTGTCGACGCACTGGCCGCCGACTATTGCAGTGCCGTCTGGTGCATATGCTTGGCATGGGCAGTACAGACCTCCTATGCGACCTGTCTCCTCGCCCTCGTGTTCTTCAATAATCTTACAGCCCAGAGTGTACACCAATTCCTTACCAGCACTATTTTTTGCAGCGCACTGTTCGTTTGCTCCGGCAGCGATATTTTTTGGCACCGGGATTTGAGCGAATGCATGAAACGGCAAAAGCGCTCCGAGCAGAATCAATCCCACGTAGAAACTAAGAATGCCCCTTCGGGAGGTCATAAGACACCTCAATGATACCAGCTTAATTGTCGGTCAGCCGCAGGCGTGTGGAGATCTATCCAAGCGAAGAGAAGAGGTGTTCGGTGATGTGATCGGCGGGGAGGGTTTTTTCGTCGCCAGTCGCGAGACTTTTTACCGTATAGCGGCCACTTTCGCGTTCCTTGCTGCCTATTGCAATGATAAAAGGCACTTTCATCTTGTCGGCCTGGCGGATCTGATCACCCACGCGCTTTCCGGAAAAATTTACGGCCACGGTCACGTCTTCACGACGCAGATCTTGCGCAAGTTTTATGGCGTGCGTCATACATTCCGGCTCCAAGACGCAGAGCATCAGCTCGGTCGCAGGGGCGTACTCCGGCAAAAGCTCGTGGGCTTCGAGAAAGTCTTTGGCCGTAACGTCGCCCATGGCAAATCCCACGGCCGGAATCTGGTCGCCCCCAAACATAGAAGCGAGGTTGTCGTAACGCCCGCCTCCGGCAATCGAGCGGCGGTTGTCCGCATGGGTGTCGAATATTTCGAAAACCATGCCCGTATAGTAGTCGAAACCTCGCGTGGTCTCGGTGTCGACAACCATGTTGCGTACCCCGAGAAGCTCAAGCATTTTTCTAAGTTCTTCCAGGTATGCCGTCGAGGTGGTGCGCGAAAGCTCTGCGAGTAGCGCTGAAGATTTGGCGGCGCTTCC
>JAGVDT010000113.1 GCA_020058565.1 Minisyncoccota bacterium
GGATCAAACTTGGCGATCGACCCGCGAGCCATTTGCGTCGATCGCCAAGTTTGATCCAGAGGTCCATGTCCGGCCCTACTGCGTGCAAGCGGTCTATTTTCGGCGATAGCGCGTTGAGCCGGGTCTTGTACATTTCTATTTCTTTGTATACTTTTTTCCATTCTCTTATCGGATCTTTTTTGTCGAGGTAGCACGCCTTGATGATCTGGTCCCAATAAGCCTTTTCGGACAGGCCGGCCTCTTTGGCCATAGCGGGAGTTCCATACATGCAGATGGTCCAGCTGAATTTGCCCTCGTGTTCTTTTTTGCGGCGCCAGTCCATAAACGGCTTCATCGCTTGGCCGCGCATCATGATTTTTTTAGCATCGATACCGTCCATCAGATGCATGTCTTTGTCAGCAAGTATGTAGAGGGAATGATCCATTTGGTCTACCACCCCGCGCAGATACTTTTCCGGAAAAAACTCCAACTGCTCTTTAGAAGCATGCTGATAGAAAAAGCGGCTGGTCGAAGTGTTTCTGCGCATGTCGCCGTTTTCCTCATCAGGTGCATAGTGGCCGAGCACGTGGCCACCGGCTTTGATGATCGCGTTGTGTATAGCCATGTAGAGCGGCTTCGCGCTCTCGCTAGAGCTAAGGCGCACGACGTCGCCTTTTTTGATGCCCTTGCCTTGGCCGAGGGCGAAGTTGACCATCAGATTCGCGTATCTGTTAAGTATCTCAGGAGACGGGGTGTAAGGTTGTTTTGCCATATCTGTCACTCGAAACGGCATGGTTCTTATGAGAACCAGTCCAAATCGATCGATGTAATTATAATGAGCTTAGTAATTTGACATGTGAAAAACTGACCACCATGCTATGCCATTTCGTGGAGAGGCACATCAGGCCAGAGTACTCGCACCCCGCAAGTTTGTCTAGGAAATCTAGATGAAATTGTGCTATGGTGTGACGAGATGGTGCGCGGCACCGTCGGCGAAACTAGGAGCATGCCATGGCTATGAATGGGTACGTGCCTCAGGGCTCATGCTATCCCTCGCCCCGCGAGACTTGGGCTGATGAGGCCGAGAAGGCGACAACACTGACGCGCCAGCTCGTCGCTTCTGCACAGGGGACCTTTCCGGGAATTAGCATTGCTGCGGACCCAGAAGGCAATCTTGTTGTGGTGAAGGACGGCCGTCGCTACCGCCTTCAGCGCGTATCGCAAGGCTGACCCTGCAGACATTCGGATCACCAGTCAAGCGGTGGTCCGAAAACTTTCTATAAGCCGCCGGCTTCACACGAAATATTCGTCGCGATAAAACCTCTCACGGGCACTACCACCCCGACCGATACGCACTTGGTGGAGTCGGCCGCTGAAACCCTAAGCTCATAGTGGCCCCCCGGCAATTCGCCACGAAAGCGGCCGTCTAGGTCGGACTTGAATAGGCCGACCGACGATACGCCCTGGTAGGCTTCGATCGTGCGAATTTGCGGGGCGCATGCGGGGTCGCTTTTTTCAGTTAGACAACGAACCCGTACAAAGCCCTCCACACCGCTCGTCCCGCTAAAAAAAGATCCTGTTGATGAGCCAAACAGTGCGAGCGAGGACGAAGCGGCGGGCAGCGCAAGGTGCGGCGCTTCGTCCTTGGGATCCCCGTACGAAACTGCAAAGATTATTACCGATGAAATTAGCACCGCGCCGATGAGTACTACCGGCCATCTCATAGTGCTGAGTATAGCATCAAAATAATCCGTTTTGAGGAGCTCCCGAAGGATGGCTCAAATTTTAAAGCGCTGTTTCGGAAATCGCGTCGTCCGCTCGCGACTCCCTGAGCGCATTTACGATTTCTCTTGCGATCTGCCGCGCATCTTTAGCCGCCTGAAGCCCCGCCTTGATCTTAGTGCGCGCTTCTTTGAGTGCCTCCTCATTTGTGCTTGCTTTTGCTTTGTCGCCGTTGTCAGGCTTTAGGTTGGCAATGATCGAGAGTGCTGCATCGGCTTGCGCATTTGCGTCTGCAATCTTGACCTGCATATCTGTGTAAAGCGCTTCTGCCGCTGACGCGTCTGTACCGGAGCTCGTCGCGGAATCGATGCGAACTTTTAATTTAGTGGCGAGCTGTGTTTCGGACTCGACAACCCATTTTAGTCTGTCTGCTGCAATAGAGATGTGCGCCTGCGGAATAATCAGAAGATAAATGCGATATCCGCTCGCTATCGACTTGATATCGGATTTTAGCGTCTCCAGATCGCTGTCAGCGCTGATCTTCGCCCGCAGCTCTGTCAATGCATCAACCTGGTTCTGCAGGCTGTCTCCTATCGAAACTTTCTGCTCTGAAGTAAGACGCACCATTGCTTGCACACGGGTCAAAATACCTTTTAACGCAGCGATTCGGCGGTCTATTTCGCGAAATGCGCGGTCTTTTGCGTTGCCTATTCGTGCCTGAATAGAAATTTCCGCGCCAAGCGAAGTAGAGGCGGTTTGGACGGGCCTTGTTCTGACCTCGCCGTTCTCGCCAATAGATAACGCAGAGACGGGCGCGGCGGCAAGAAGTAGGAGTGTCGCTGCTGTGACGGTGACTTTGAGTGTCTTCATATCATTCGCTCTGCTCTATAGGCTGGTCAGAAAAACTTTCAGCGCTCAACGACGCATCCTCTGCGGCGCCTAATTGAA
>JAGVDT010000087.1 GCA_020058565.1 Minisyncoccota bacterium
AAGGGAAGCGCTTCGAAGCAGCGCACGAACCTACTCATCGAGGGGTTTTGTTTGAGGAATATTTCAAGCTCTTTACTGGCTCGAAAATGAATCCATACGCTATGCTGCAATTTTCTAAATCCCGCCTGGATCAGTATTCTGCGAAGCTCGAGTCTGTAGTCATTCATCGAGACTGGAATATCGTACATTACGATCCACCATTTGCCGGGCCACGTATCATCTGGCTCAACGCTCCGCGAAGCCAAAATGTCCATCAATTCTCGTCCTTTTTTGGTCGGCAGCACCTGATCGCCTCGTATACGTAGGATACCGCTATTTTCAAGTCCCTCAAGGCTTCTTTTGTATGCATATCGGGCGCGGGCTCGTTTATACGCTTCCCTGTAGTAAGCGCGAGTTGACCTGCCCGATAGAAGTACACTAAGCAGGAAATCGCCTGCTGAAAGGTGCTGCAAAATATCTTCCTCGATCGGGCCGAATTTCTTCCTTCTTTTAGCCATATTGGTGTAGCCGGTAAGATGTCACATATAAGTAACAGCTGTCAACTACATGGGATATTTTAGTTTCCGAAATGTGGCCATGTGTGCGGACTCTTGTTGTAAAATGCAACAATGAGAGCGATGAAGCTGTTCGTAACCGTTCCGCGGGAAAATGCGGATGAAATGCGTCAGGCCATTGGCGAGGCGGGCGGCGGTAAAATAGGCAATTATTCCTTCTGCACGTTTAGCGTGCACGGGATAGGCCGCTTCAAGCCTGAGGAGGGTTCGAATCCGTCGATCGGCGAGATCGGCGAACGCACAGAAGTCGAGGAAGAGAAGATAGAGTTCGTCTGCGCGCACGAAAACCTAGCGGCCGTGATAGCGGCAATAAAGGCCGTGCATCCTTACGAGGAACCGGCAATAGATGCATTTGAGGTAGAAATATTCTAGAATACGGCTCAAGCCCAGAATCTTCGTTATACGAAGTTCGGGTCGATGATCGCAGAGCGATCGATTAGGCCGCCTTAGCTCAGTTGGTAGAGCATCCCCTTCGTAAGGGGAGGGTCCCCGGTTCAAATCCGGGAGGCGGCTCCAAAAAAACGACGCGTCGTTTTTTTGGAGCCGCTGACAAAACAGATAGACGGCGTATCCTCGGAATTTATGCAAAAACCAGAAATTGAGAGAAGAATAGCTGATATAGAGTCAGCTATGGCTGCGCCTGACTTTTGGGCAGACAAAGACAAAGCACAAATTGCGCTTAAGGAGTATCAAGACCTCAAAGCCGCACTCGCCGGAAACACCGGCTACGATCGATCGGACGCGATACTAACTATAGTCTCGGGCGCAGGCGGTGATGATGCGGAAGATTTTTCCCGCATGCTTTTTTCAATGTACGGCAAGTACGCCGCGCAAAAAGGCTGGAAAATGTCCATGCTCTCGAGCAATGAAAATTCGATGGGTGGTTATCGCAATATTTCTTTCGAGCTCAGCAACCCTTCGACAGGCTCAGGGTCTTTTCAAGGCCCTTACGGATCCTTGAAAAGAGAGGCGGGCGTCCATAGGCTGGTGCGCATGTCGCCTTTCAACAGCGCCGGGAAGCGCCAGACCAGCTTTTCGCTCGTAGAAGTCTTGCCGAAGCTTCCGGACCAGGGCGAAATGCACATACCGGAAACGGACCTCGACATTTCGTTTGCCCGCAGCGGCGGCCCGGGCGGCCAAAACGTAAACAAACGCGACACGGCGGTCCATGCCGTACATAAACCGACCGGCATACACGTACATGTGACCTCGGAGCGCAGTCAGGCACAAAACAAAGAAAGAGCCATAGAAATGATCCGCGGCAAACTTTTTCAGATGAAACAAGAGGCGCAGGAAAAAGAGTCTCGAGGCCTCTCCACCGGCGCAAACACCAAAATAGAATGGGGTAGCCAGATCCGCTCGTACGTACTACACCCATATCAGCTCGTGAAGGATCATCGGACAGAGTATGAAGAACGCAACGTAGACAAAGTTCTGGGAGGCGATATCCAGGGATTCATCGACGCAGAAAAGACAGACTCGTAAATCCTGTATACTAGCGTCAGCACTGTAGCTGACGTTACCAGAGGAGGTGGCCATGGCCGCTCACGATTGCCCAATGCCCGGCGTCCGTAAATTGTTAGAGTTTGCTGCGCAATCCGCAAGTCTCCGCGAAGTGGAAAGCTACCTGGTGAACGCAAGCGGTCATGCGAAGCAAGCGGGATGTATCCCGGCGATTGGAATGACGCAGCGCATGATGTACGCTGTGCTCAGCGCCGCTCAGAAACGGCAGTGGGAACTGCTTCGGATCATCTGAAGTCGCATGCGCGGCCCCCAAAAAGGGCCGTTTGCATTTCAGCAAAGAGATAAAAATTGGACATCCTGAATAGATAGGTATAATAGAAGAGCGGTATCCGTATTTTTCTGCTCCGCATCCCAGAAGCTATAAGCTTCCGCCAGCTGGCGGACTAGCACCTAGAAGCTTGTTTTCCCATGATTTACTTCGACAAGGTTACAAAAATCTATTTTGACGGAGCGCCCCCGGCTATTGCCGACGTAACGCTCGGCGTAGACCCCGGCGAGTTCGTATCCATAGTCGGCCATAGCGGCGCCGGAAAGACTACTCTGCTTAAAATGCTCTTTGCCGAAGTGCACCCTACCGAGGGCGCGGTTTTTTTTGGCGAACAAAACATCCGCGAGCTGAGAAACGGAGAGCTCCTGCGGCTGCGGCGCAACATCGGCACGATTTTCCAGGATTTTCGGTTGTTGCCGACAAAAAATGTCTATGAAAACATCGCCTTCGCGCTCGAAGTCGCCGGCAAATCCGACGAAGATATCCAGGCAGATGTGCCGCATGTCCTCGAGCTCGTAGGCCTTTCCGACAAGATCTGGTCTTTTCCGCACGAGCTCTCGGGCGGCGAACAGCAAAGGACGGCGATAGCGCGCGCCATAGTAAACCAACCGGACGTCTTGATCGCGGATGAGCCGACAGGAAATCTCGACCCCATCAACACGCACGACGTGGTCGAAATACTCAAAAAAATCAACGACCTCGGTACCACTGTGCTTTTGACCACGCATAATAAGTCGGTCGTCGATAGCGTCGGTCGCCGGGTCGTGACCATGGATCAGGGTAGGGTCGTTCGCGATGATAAGCAGGGGAAATACGTGATATGAATGCGGTATACAGTATACGGTATACAGTATACGGCGCATGCAAAATGCGTTTGTCACGCTAAACTATAGCTATGAGTGTCTGGCTTACAACAAAACGCGTGGCAAGGTATGGCCTCATTGGCTTCATTCGCAACGGGTTTGTTTCGCTCGCCGCGGTCTTGATCATGACCATCACTCTTTTGGTGCTTGGCGTGCTTATGGTGGTTGGGGCAGGAGCCCAGGCAACCCTTGCGGGGTTGCAGGAAAAAGTAGACATTACGGTGTATTTCACGACCACGGCGGCGGATGATCAGATACAGCAACTGCAAAGCTCCATCAAAGCCCTCCCCGAAGTCGCCAACGTCAATTTTGTTTCCCGCGAGGCCGCGCTTGCGGCGTTTCAGCTGCGCCACAAAAACGACCAGCTGACCATGCAGGCGCTCGAGGAGCTCGGCGAAAACCCGCTTGGCGCCTCGCTCGAGATCCGCGCCAAAGATCCTTCGCAGTACGAATCCATCGCGAAATTTTTGGATAGCCAGCAAAACACGCCGCTTGGAACAGCCATAGATAAAGTGAACTTTTTCCAGAACAAGGCAGCTATAGATAAGCTTGCGGAAATCATTGCGGTCAGCCGCACGATCGGCCTGGTTATCGCTGTGGTTCTAGGAACGGCATCGCTTCTCATTGCCTTTAACACAATCCGGCTTGCTATCTATACGGCGCGCGACGAAATCGGCGTCATGAATTTGGTGGGAGCTTCAAATTGGTACATTCGCGGACCGTTTATGATCGCCGGGATACTGTACGGAGTGATTTCAGGTTTTCTCGTTCTGCTCATCCTGTACCCGATACTTCTCTGGCTTGGGCCGGGTTCTGAGCAGTTTCTCGGAAACTTCAACACTGCCACCTATTTCACGAGCAATTTTCCGATGTTTTTCTTGATCATAATGGGCAGCGGCATAGGCCTTGGCGCGCTTTCGAGTTTCTTGGCCGTACGCCGGTATCTTCGGGGGTAGAAACTACGAGACCCGGGTCTTTTTCCCCAAGATGTGGTCTTGGCCACGCCGATGCGGCCGGCCAGACCTTGTTGGTATCCACATGAGGGGTTTGAAAACCTCTATGCTATAGTGGACTCCGTAGAGGAATAAGCGTTGCGCATGGCCCGTCACACGACAAGGCATAATGATTGTTGCTGCGTCTTCAACGCAAGGCTTATACTATCTCCAAAGTCCTGCATTATCAGCGAATCGTGCGATGGGGCATTGTCAAAACAATGCCTTGTCGTGTGAACGGGCATGGCGAAGAAAAATCGCAAGTTTATATTTGTCATAGGAGGTGTCATGTCCGGTGTCGGCAAAGGCATCGCCACGGCATCTATCGGCAAAATCCTTTCTGCGCGCGGCCTCAAGGTAAAC
>JAGVDT010000040.1 GCA_020058565.1 Minisyncoccota bacterium
AAGGAGCGCTGCCTGCGCTTCTGCCGCGATGTTTTGCGAGTCGGTACGCATGTAGGTGATAAATCCTGCCTCATACAATTTCTGTGCGGTGCGCATGGTTCGCGACGGCGAAAATCCGAGGCGAGTTGATGCAGTCTGCTGGAGTGTCGATGTTGTAAATGGTCCACGCGGCGATCGTGCTTGTTCCTTTTCTTCGACACTCACCACTTTCCATTGGCCTTTACGAGCCGCCGTCACTATGCGCTCCGCTTCTTTTTCATCACGCGGCTCCTCGACGCATGTACCTGTAAAAGCGCCGTTTTGTGCTTTGAGATCTGCGGTCAGTACCCAGAATTTCTCCGGTACAAAAGCGCGGATTTCTCTTTCGCGTTCCATGAGTATGCGAAGCGCGGGGGATTGTACGCGCCCGGCCGAGAGTCCATAACGCACCTTTTTCCAGACGAGGCCTGATAGTCCGTAGCCAAAAAGCCGGTCCAGCACGCGGCGTGCCTCCTGTGCTTTGACAAGGTCGCCATCTATATTGCGCGGATGAGTGAGCGCTTCTTGTACTGCGCGCTGGGTTATCTCGTGAAATACAATTCGCTTCGGCTTTTTGAGGCCGATAGTCTCGGCCAGATGCCATGCAATGGCCTCGCCTTCACGGTCGGGGTCTGTGGCTAGTATCACATCATCTGCTTTTTTAGCGCGCTCCTCCAGATCGTCTATCACATGCTGCTTTTCCTTTACTATCTGGTAGCGCGGCTTGAAACCGCCCTCGATGTCGACGGCGTCTTTGTTGTTTTTGGGGAGGTCACGGATATGGCCCACAGAAGCGCGCACGGTGTACCCGCGTCCCAAATACTTTTCTATCGTCTTTGCTTTAGATGGTGATTCGACAATTACAAGTTTCATATTTCAACGTTGTGTCTTCGAGGGCCTGCCCCGTATGAAGCCATGCTTTCACACTGGGGCGACTCGACTATTACGAGCTTCATATAGGTAAGTATTTGAACGCGACCAAACCCCTGAGTGCAGTGCACGACCACGTAATCGCGATTAATACCCCATCAGCCTACCACATGTCAAATCGGGTCAGGTGGGGAAAGGCACTTATGCGATGCGAATCACGCCGAGTTCCTCGGTGATTAAACCCTTTATTTCCATCGTAGAAAGCAGGATATTTGCATCGGTTATGGGCATTTCGAGACCGTTGAGCAGTTCTTCACGCGGACACGGTGTCGCGATGATACGCATAACTTTCATTTCTTCGCCAGAAAGGTCGCTTCGCAACTCAGCGAGCGTTTGCGGGCCATCGTCCTTTTCTACACCGAGTGCCTGTAAGACATCTCTCGCGCTCGTGACTGCAGTAGCGCCAAGCCGCAAAAATTGATGCGTGCCCCTGCTTTCGGCCGAAAAAATAGAGCCCGGCACAACGAGGAGTTCACGATTGTATTCGGTAGCAAGTCGCGCGGTGATTAAGGAACCAGAGCGCTCTTTGGCTTCTATGACTAGGGTCGCGTGGGTGAGGCCCACCATGATTCTGTTTCTCTGTGCAAACATGTAGTCGCGCGCCAACTGCGTTGGCTCAAATTCCGATACTAGCGCTCCGCCTTTTGCGAGTATTTCTCGCGCAAGTCCGACGTTGGTTTTGGGATAGAGCGCGTTCCAGTCGAGGCCAGAGCCAGGGACAGCCACGGTCGTAAGCCCTACATCAAGCGCTGCTTTATGTGCTTCAGTATCTATCCCAAATGCGAGGCCCGATACTATTATTATGCGCTGGCCGCGAAGCCCGCCGATTAAATGCCGTACAGCCTGTCGGCCATACGGCGTACAGGCGCGCGAGCCAACGACTGCAAGCCATTTGTAGTCGCCAGCAGGCAGCTCGCCGCGCACATATAATTGTGTCGGTGCATCCGCGATTTCCGTTAGGAGTGGGGGAAAATCCTCCGGAGGCAATAGTTTGAGGTCTGAGTCCATGGTGCTATGATGAATCCCCAAGCGACCAGCTTCGAGCTGCCAGCTTCCAGGAAGGCAAAATACTAACAGGATTCACTGGAAGCTGAAAGCTAGCGCCTGGCAGCTAGTTTTTATGCTAGACATTCGATTCATACGAGAAAACAAAGACATCGTCGCTGCCGGTGCGGCAAAAAAGCGCATCAAAATCGATCTCGACCGGCTCTTGGCGCTCGACGATCAGCGCAAAGAATTCCAGAAGAAATTCGACGACGCGCGGGCTGCGCAGCACACCGCGTCGGAAAAGATCGCAAAAGCCGCGACCGGCGAGCGGGAAAGATTAATCGCCGATATGAGTAAAGTCAAAGAAGACCTGAAGGCAGCCGAAGACGGCCTCGCCGAGGTAATGAAAGAATGGCGGGTCTTGATGCTCCATGTGCCGAATGTTCCGGACATGACGGTGCCGGAGGGAGAAAGTGATGCGGACAATCAGGAAGTAAAGACGTGGGGAGATCTCCCCAAATTTTCATTCGAGCCGAAAAGCGCTTCCGAGCTTTTGCTCATGCACGACATGGTGGACCTCGAGCGCGGCGCCAAGGTCGCCGGTTTCCGAGGATATTTTTTGAAAAACGACGGCGTACGGCTCCTGTGGGCGCTTGAGCGTTTCGTGCAGGAGCGATTTATGCATCGGGACGGCTTTCAGCCGATGATAGCCCCGTCACTGGTGCGCAAGGAGCCTTTCATCGGTACCGGGTATTTGCCGCAAAGCGAAGAAGATCTCTATAAAACCCAGGACGGCGAATACCTCGCAGGTACTGCCGAAGTGGCCGGCATGGGATACTACATGAACGAAATCTTAGACAAAGGGCAGCTCCCTATAAAATTCTTTGCGTTTTCACCATGCTTTCGCCGGGAGGCCGGAAGCCACGGCAAAGACGAAAAGGGAATTTTCCGCGTTCACGAATTTGTGAAGTACGAACAAATCGTGCTCTGCGAGGCATCTCATGAAGAATCAGTGAAGCATCACGAAGAGCTTACAAAAAATAGCGAAGAGCTCCTGCAAGAATTACAGCTTCCGTATCATGTGGTACTTAATTGCGGCGGCGATATCGGACTCGGGCAGGTCAAAAAATATGATATCGAGGCGTGGATGCCGAGCGAGAAAAAATACCGCGAGACGCACAGCTCGTCCTACTTCCACGATTTCCAGACACGTCGGCTTAACATCCGCTATCGCGACGGCGAAGTGGTGAAGTTCGCACACTCACTAAACAACACCGCGCTTGCGCTTCCGCGCATTCTTTGTCATATCGTTGAAAACAACCAGCAAGCCGATGGCTCGATCCGCATACCTCAGGCGCTCCAGGGCTATATGGGAAAAGACGGTATCAAATCCGGCAGGTAACCTTTTTTCGAGGCTGATGCGCCGCGAAAATTTAAGCACCGGGGTTTGGTATATTCAAATTATCACTGAACGATCTGGCGCTTATGTCACCACCCAAACCTCGTCTTGTCGATCTTCGTGGTGGAAGAGAAGTACCGCCACCGCGCCCAAGGGACGTGCGGGTGCCGCCGCCAAGGCGCTCAGCGCTCAGGGTGCGCCGAAGAAAACTGCGAGCTGTCGTCACCGCTGCGGTATGCGTAACGCTCTTAGTGCTTGCATATGCGCTCCATGTTATTTCGTATAGTGATCGATTCACATACCGGCACGTAGAAGTGACAGGCGCCAATAATATATCCGCTCCCCTCATCCAGAAATACGTTGAGGACAAATTGGCTGAAAGCTCGGTAGGGTACATTTCCGGCCGCAACATCTTCGCGTTCGATCCGGCGTCGCTTGAAAGCGCGATTATGCGCGATTTTCCGCGCGCCAAGGGGGTCCGGGTGGCTCGCGATCAAGCGCTGGGCAATGGGTTGGTAGTGACGCTTACGGAACGAACGCCATTCGCTCTGTGGTGCGACAGCGGCACCGGGACAGAATGTTTTCTGATCGACGAGACGGGCGTGGTGTTTGCGCCGGGGGAAACCGCGGCCTCATCGTCGCTTGCGACGAGGTATGTGTTTGCGGGAGATCTCTCAACGTCGAGCGCGCCGCTCTCGAACGCGCCATACGGCGAAGTGTTTGCCGGCGAGCATTTTTCCGCCATGGTAGAGCTTCTCAAAAATCTGCATGATGCCGGTATTGAGGCACTTGGGGCGCGGCTCGAAAGCGGAAGTGATTTTACCGTGTCGATCTCCGAGGGGTTTTACTTGAAGGTTTCGCATGAGGAAGATCCGCAAACGCTCGCAAAAAACCTCCTGCTAATTCTGAGCACGGAAGCGCTCAAAGACAAAAGAGGAGATCTCGAGTACGTGGATCTGCGCTTCGGCAATCGCGTGTACTACAAGTTTAAGGGGCAGGTTCAGGCGGAATGATCTATACCCCTCTATCACGCTGCGTGATAGAGGGGTATATCGGACAAGCGCAGTCAATATGGTATCTTCGCAAAACATGAAAAATTTCTGGCAAACCCTTCCCCGGCCAATATTCGCACTCGCGCCAATGGAAGATGTAACCGACGCCGCTTTTCGGCGGCTTATTGCGCGTTACGGTAAGCCTGCAGTGATGTTTACCGAATTCACGTCGGCAGACGGGCTAATCTTGGCGCCGGAAAAGTCGCAGCCACTTTTGCGCAAGAAACTTATTTTTGGCGAGAGTGAGCGAGCAATAGTTGCGCAGCTTTTTACGGCTTCGCCCGAGAGGATGGAAAAGGCCGCCTCACTAATCCAAGAGCTCGGCTTTGATGGAGTAGACATCAACATGGGATGTCCGGTCCGGGAAGTGGTTGACAACGGCTGCGGTGCAGCGCTGATCCACACGCCCGAGTTGGCACGCGAACTCATGCGTGCTGCAAAGCGCGGTGCGTCAAACATACCTGTTTCTGTAAAAACGCGTATTGGATACGATGCAGATACGCTCGACACGTGGCTTCCAGAAATACTTGCCGAAGAACCGGCTGCCGTAACACTTCACCTGCGCACACGCAAAGAAATGTCGGATGTGCCAGCGCACTGGGAAGTCATGGAGCGTGCCATAAAAATCCGCGACGAATACCAAGGCCCGGCCTCGGTACAAAAAATTCCGATATTGGGAAACGGCGATGTAAAAGATTTGGCTGACGCACGGCAAAAAGTCGCAGACACCGGCTGCGACGGCGTGATGCTCGGCCGCGCCATCTACGGAAATCCCTGGCTATTTTCCGAGCACATACCGACCCGCGAAGAGAAAATCGCTGCACTTATCGAGCATCTGAAACTTTTTGAAGAGATTTTGGATGCTACGACCAATTACGCGGTAATGAAAAAACATTTCAAAGCCTACATTTCGGGCTGGGACAACGCTAAGGAGTTGCGAATCCGACTGATGGATACGAAAAACGTTCCGGAGGCTATCGTAATACTAGACGCAGAATAATCTTTGTGTTGTAACAACGAATATGGTAAATATAGTGTAGGCAGCTCGTGCTGCTTACATAGACAACGAGGAGATACCAATGGACTTACCTGTTCAAGCACTCGTCTCGGACCAAGGCATTCCAATCTACGTCGAGCAATACCCGGACGTATACCGCCCGATGGCGATAGAGTTGTGTATGTGCTCCGGCGCAGCAGATGATGGTGTTGTAAATGCACCTGGGATACACCATTGGGCAGAGCACATTCCCTTCAGGGGAACAGAAGCTTTTCCCGAGGGTGGCAAACAAATTTCTGGTCGATTGTCACGGCTTGGCGGCGCTATCAATGCGCAAACAAGTCTTCACGAAACCATCTATGAAGTGGCTGCTCCAGTTTCAAATTGGCGTGAAGCGGCCGAGATGGTGGTTGAGTTAGCTGCAAGACCTCTGCTAAGGTCAGAAGATATTGATGCTGAGCGCAAAATAATTGCTCAGGAGATTCAACAAGCCAATAGCAATATTGGGTATGTCAATCACTTGTTCATGGCAAAGTCTCTATGTGCAGGTCACCCATATGCAAACGCAGTGCTCGGTTCAGCAGAAAGTCTGGAATCGCTGGAACGATCTGACATCATCCGTATGCGAGAGTTGAGCTACGGGCGAAAGCGGGCCGCGGTGTACATTAGTGGAGCGATGGACCCTCGTGCAGTGAAAGACCATTTCAGTGCATTGCTGGATCGACTACCCGACCATGCGATCTCAGAACGCAGACGGCCAGCTAAATACGGAAAACTTCCGGAAACTTTAGGAAACAGAAAGTACGTGCTCGAAACTGAATTTGACGCCACGATTGTTACGCTTGCTTTTCCAATGCATGTCCTTGAAGACGATCAGCAAGAGATCGACAGTCTGTACCTGCTGAAAGATCTCTTCAATGAGGGTGCAATGGCATCGCCATTAAGTAGAATCGTTAGAGAGGAGCGACAACTTACCTATGGCGCGTATGCGGGAATCCAGCGGTCTCCAGACGGAAATCTGTTTGCGATGACTGCGATGACCACCAGGGAAAATCATGACCGTATCATAGACGCGTTCTATGAGGTCATTGCATGCTCAGAACTTCGAAGTAAAGAGCGCTGGGAATTCGTACAGGATTCCACCAAGGGTTCTCTGAACATGTACG
>JAGVDT010000029.1 GCA_020058565.1 Minisyncoccota bacterium
CACCAGCCGTCCGCGCCCAAGAGAGACGACATGTTTGCCGCGCACCTCAATGCAGCATTCTTTCAAGATGTACGCGAGCGCAGCAGGTACCGGTGGTATCGCTTTTGAGTGCCCCCTCTCGAATTCTGCATATGCGGCTTTTGAAAGCACGTCGACATCTACTTCTTTCGGCATCGCTTCGCAAACCGCATCCACGTCGATGTTGCTCATGGGAAGCTGCGGTATCACGCCGTCGCACTTTTCTACTAGTTCATGCATCGCGACAAGCGCGTCGCTTGTGCGCGCGCCCTCCGTCAGCGTACGACGCACCATTTCAACACCGAGCCTCTCTGCGGCGCGCTCTTTGATGCTGACATATGAATGCGTCACCGGGTTTTTATCACCGACAAGTATGCCAAGCGATACGGTACGAAACTCGGCGCGCTCATGAGCCAATTCTTCGTAGAGTTTTTCCGCAATCGCTTTGCCGTCGACAATCATAGAAAGCCCTACTATACCAGACTTCAAACATTGCGGGGCGCATACCAAGGCCCGGCCTTAGTACATTTAAGTGCCTTTGGCGGTGAGGACGATGCGGATGGTTTGAAGTATGATCACCAGATCGAGCATCAGCGACCGATGCTGCAGATAGTACAGATCGTAGCTAAGCTTCTCTTTGGTTGCCTCCATCGCGGTGCCATGGTGCGGGTGCGCGTCGTGTTTTATCTGCGCCCAGCCGGTCAAACCCGGTGCCACCAGATAGCGGGCGTTGTAGTACGGGATGCGTGCGGAGTATTGATTGGCCAACGCGGGAAGCTCGGGTCGCGGACCTACCAGCGACAAATCGCCGCGGACAACTGCCCAGAGCTGCGGCAGCTCGTCTATACGCAGCACCCGGAGCCATCTGCCTACACGCGTGATCTTGAGCTTGGTCTTTCCTGTTTGGTCATATTTGCCGCTGTCATTTCCAGACATTGAGCGAAATTTTAGAACCTTGATCGGTACGTGCGCGCGGCCAACGCGTTCCTGTGTGATAAATATGGGTCCGCCATCATCGAGCTTGATTGCAAGTATCACGAAAGGATATAAAACAAACGAAAGTATTCCCAGCGTGCCGCCAATCAGTATGTCCATCCCTCGTTTTATGATGTCGTACGAGCGTGAAGCTCCCACCTGGTCGAGTATCCATGCGTAGCTCGTGAGCGTGATCGGCACCCGTTCAAAAGCCTCCTGATAGAGCTCAACGATGTCGATCAGCGCAAAACGCTCTTTGTGAAATGCTGCGTCATAGATGATTGGCAGCGCCGAAGCAACAGCCGAGTCGGCATAGTCTACGACCACAAACATCACATCGTCTTCCTCGGCCACACGCACGGCTTTTTGTATGATTTCGTGCACGGGGACTTTGCTGGTATCTATCACGTACTCAAATTTGAAGGGATACCTATGATCCTGGTTTACTTCTTCGGCCAGCTCTTTGGCGTCAGGACCTGCGGCTATCAAAACGCCTTTGAGCTGCCGGGTAGGGCCCAGCCGGGGAAACACGCCGAGACGCCATATCACGATAAGCACCGTGGAAATGACGAGATACAGGATTAGGTTGGTTTTGGGAGCAATCCCAAAGACGGGCACAAAGAAAAAGAGCATAGCCGCGATAAATATGTTTACGACCTGCGAGGAGACAATGGTTGTCGGGAGTTTCGAACGAAAGAGCCGGGTATGTTTGCCATAGAGGCCCGCGATAAAAAAGACCGCTATCCACACCACAAAAAGCAGAATAAACGGCACGAAATGCAGCGAGAGGATGTCCCAGCTCGGGACGGCCAGATACCGAAGCAGGAGCGTACACCAGAGCGAAGCGACGAAAATACAGACATCTCCGAAGAGGAGTACGAGGTGCTCGCGGCGGGAAATAAAAGACATTGGTACTCAATTTCGCATGAAAAATGATACGACTCAAGTCGCCTGCGTAGCAGGCGACAAGTTCCAAAACCCAAGATACAAGTGCCAAACAAGCCCAAAGTTCGAATACCTTACGGGCCAAAAGGCAGCGTTTTCGTTTGGTTTTTTGAATTTCGATATTGAGTATTGTTTGATGTTTGTATCTTGGCGCTTGATTATTGCCAGTCAGTTTCTGCTAAACTGATTATGCATATGGGACTATTCGGATTCATCAAAAGACTTATTGTCAGTGCTCCACCTCCGGCGAAGTTCCTCACGCCAGACAGCGCCCCCAAGGCCGAAGTGAAGGCCGAGCCCAAGCCCGAGTCGCTCGCTCCAGCTTTGCCCAAACGCTCGGGAAAACCAGTGATCCTCTACTTGGTCACGAAGTCGAATTTCGGCGGCGCACAGCGCTATGTCTATGATCTCGCCGCTAATGCTCCGCCTGAGTACGAGGCAGTGGTCATGTGCGGCGACGCAAATTTGAGCAACGAAAATTCCCTCCTGGTCAACAAGCTCACGGAAATGAACATCCGCACCATCGTGATAAAAGAATTGAGGCGCGACCTTGGCCTTGCGGATTTCTCGGCGATGCTGCGCCTTTACAAAGTCATCAAAGAAGAGTCCCCGCATATACTCCACCTCAACAGCTCCAAGGCTGGCGGGCTGGGTGCGCTGGCCGGCCGCCTCGCAGGCATTCCAAACATCATATTTACCGCGCATGGTTGGGCCTTTCACGAAAATCGGGGAATTTTTCCGAAAATCTTCATATGGCTCGCGTCGGTCGCAACCATCATGCTTTCGCACAAAGTTATTTGCGTTTCTGCGTACGATCGCAACGCGTTTCGTGGATGGTTTTTTGGCGATAAGCTCGTTGCCATACATAATGCGCTGCCGCCGATGGACTACTACGAGCGCGCAGACGCTCGTAGAGACCTGGTGCCGCACCATGAGCTTTACTCAAATGACCTCTGGATCGGCACCGTAGCCGAGCTCACCAAAAACAAAAACATTTCCCTAGCGCTCAAAGCAGTGAAAAAAACGCTTGATGCCGGCTGCAATGTTTTTTATGCCATAGTCGGTGACGGCGAAGACCGGCTCCTGCTGGAAGACGAGGTGCAGGCGCTGAAAATACAGGACAACGTGCGTTTTCTGGGATTTGTTTCCAATGCCGGTTTGTATATTCAAGCTTTTGACATAGGCCTTCTGCCTTCGAGCAAGGAGGGTTTGCCGTATTTTGTGCTCGAATGCCTTCACAGCGGAATTCCTGTCGTTGCATCCAGCGTGGGCGGGATACCGGAAATCATACGTGACGGTGAAGATGGGCTGCTGGCCCCACCTAACGATGTTGACGCCTTTGCCAGCGCCCTCATCAAACTCTGCAAGGACGAGGAGCTTCGGGTAAACATGTCTAAACACCCGGCTCCCGACCGTTTCGAAACCATGCTCCGAGAAACCTTCGCTCTATATCGCTAGCATCGCACTCGCTTAAAGCCCTATCAACTCTGCTTCACGCTGATCTTGAGCTGGAGAACCGCGACCGCGCAAGCCCATAAGCACGCCGAGCGCGAGAAACTCGGTCAAAAGGTGCGAGCCGCCGTACGACATAAATGGCAATGTGGAGCCCGTAATCGGCAGAAGCCCAAGGTTCATGCCGGCGTGCACTATGAACTGCGCTGTGAGGTATATGGCTATCCCGGTTGCAAATAGCGTGTCGAAATTGTCTGCGCCATGGACTGCAATGAGGAGTATGCGCAGTATCACTACGCCAAATAATCCGATGAGGAGGATCACCCCGGCGAGCCCCCATTCTTCAGCGTAACTCGCGAATATAAAGTCTGTCTGATACTCAGGCAGAAATCTAAGCTTTGATTGCGTCCCGTATCCTATCCCTTTACCGAATATCTGGCCGGAGCCGACTGCCACGGTGCTCTGGTACGC
>JAGVDT010000057.1 GCA_020058565.1 Minisyncoccota bacterium
ATTTTGTACGGGTAGTCGTCCCAGATGTGGACGTCGTTATCGACGAGGTACTTGATGTTGCTATTGCCCGACATAAACCAATACAGTTCATGCAGCACTCCTTTCCAGTACACCCGCTTGGTCGTTAGGAGAGGGAAGTCTTTTGCGAGGTCAAAACGTATCTGTGCTCCAAAAGCGCTGTAGGTTTTTACGCCGGTCCCGCTGTCTAGCTGCTCATCGCCCCCAAGGGTTTGCCGCAAAAGATCGAGATACTGCTCCTCCGGATGTCTCCCGCTAAAACCCTTATTTTTGAAGAAGGGGACGAGCATATTATTTCTTTACCAGCTTTTTCTTGCTGTGCTTTTTGGCAGCGACAAAATGTTTCCAGTTGTCTTTAGCGAAACGGCCAGTTTTCTTGTAATTCTGTCGTGGCGGAGAAGAGAGCCGTGAAAAGGTGATCTGCGCTATCTCCATGCCCGGTCTCAGTATGATGGGGATGTTGCTTTGGTTGCTGATCTCAAAGGTGATGTTGAGGAAGTGTCCGGGATTGATGATGCCGGCGGTGTTATGGATCATAAGGCCGATGCGTGCGAGCGACGACTTGCCGCCTACCTGTATGAGGTAGTGGTCAGTACCAAAGTATTCCTTGGAAAGTCCGAGGACGGATACACCCGGATGTAGTACAAAAGCGTCGTCGTCGCGAACCATCTTTTCGACGGTCTTTGCATATACCTTGCGAGCAGGGTCGACAAAATGCGTGCTCGAAGCGTCGTTCTCGATGAATTTGTTGCCGAGGAGTATGTCATAGCTGGCCGGCTGCAGGCGGTTGTCGTCGAACGGATCAAGCACGATCTCGCCTTTCTTTACTGCTTCGTGGATGTCAACGTCGGATAGAAACATAGGATTATTTTATCGTAAAAATCTTTTCCGTCCCATAATAGTCCTGCCAGTTTTTGTTGTAGAAGTCGAACATGCGGGCGAGCCGCTCCTGAGGGAGTTCTTCTACGCCGAGTTCGCGCATGAGTTCGGCTATGGCGGATCTTGCCTCTGCAACTTCAGCTTCGGCGGATACCACGCGTTCAAATTCTGCGAGCCAGCCATACCCGGCGTTTTTATCAAGGGTTACGTTGGTGCCGGCGCAGTTGTATTCCTCGCGTTCGCGGGACCATTTCGCCTGGTATTTGTAGCCCGCGGAAAGCACCAGGGCATCGAGCTCCCCAAGCGACATATTGACGGGCTCTTCGAATTCAAGACGCGCTATGCCGTTTGAACTCGTAGTGTCGTCTATCGATGCCTTTACCACTAAAAGCACTTCGCCGTCCTTGTCGCGGGTGCGTACGGACGTTTCCTTGGCTCTTTTGACGATGTCGCCTAGGCGGTTGGCTGCCTCTGGTAGTAAGAATTTCGACGCTCTTTTTGCGAGCACAGAAAGATCTCCGTCGACGAAATAATGATTGAGCTGTTTGTTGCGGGAGAGGAGCTTTACCGAACTGTCTTTATTCTTGAGCGCTTTGCGAACTTCTTCTGCGCGCTCGGGAGAACCCAAAAGCGATTTAACCTCGACTTCATACGAGTGCGCACTTTTCATCCGCGTATTGTACCGCATCCGAGCAATGCGCAATCGTTGACCTGCCCGCAAGCGAATTGTCCCATGTATATGCTATTTCTGCGCTATCGCGTGAAAATAGCATACGGCGCAAAGTAAGCCTTGCGCCGCGCGGGAGATGCGCTAGAGTTCTCTTTTATGCCACAACTCTCCGAGCGGGACATGCTCAAAATAGCCCTTGTTTTCGGGCTGTACCTCACGTCTCTGTTTGCTTCGAATACGTTGGGCCTTAAAGTCGTGCCTTTTCTAGGCACCCACATCTCTACCGCCATATTCATGTTCCCATTCGTGTTTATCACGACCGACGTCATCGGCGAAGTGTACGGGCGGCGCATGGCGCGTTTCTTCGTCTATGCAGGGTTTCTCTCAACGGCGCTTTTCATATTGTATTCGGTGCTTTCATTTTTGCCGCCGTGGGCAGAGGCGGGCGCGTGGGCGATGGATTCCTACAATACTATTTTCGGCGTATCGCTCCGTATTGCTATCGCATCACTCGTCGCATTCATAGTAGGTGAATACCAAGACGTCATCACCTTTTTCTTTGTTAAAGACCGTCTAGGCGACAAATATTTCTGGCTCCGCTCCAATATCTCAAACCTCTGGTCGCAGTTTTTGGACACGGTGCTTTTTATGACCATCGCTTTTTATGGCGTGTACGCCAACGACGTGCTCCTGGGCCTCATTGTGACCTGGTGGCTTTTCAAAGTCGGCGTAGGGGTCCTCTATACTCCGCTTTCGTACCTTGGTATCTATTTGCTTAGGAAAGCGTGATGATTGTTCGCGCGATCAAGACTCCTGTATTTAAAGAAGGGCAGAGCATTGCTGAGTTCGTATTGAAACACGTCAAGAAACCCAAAGAGGGTTCGGTAATCGTCGTTACCTCAAAGATCGTCGCACTGAGTGAATCGCGTACCGTCCCGCTCGTACAAAAAGACGCCGTCATCAAAGCCGAAAGCGAATTTGCCCTCAAGACAAAATACGCTTGGCTCACCATCAAAGATGGCACTGTCATGGCCAATGCCGGTGTAGACGAGTCCAATGCTTCAGGGAAATTAATACTTTTGCCCAAAGACAGTTTTAAAGCGGCAGCAGAGATTCGCAAAGCGCTTCAGAAAAAATGGAAACTCAAAAAGCTCGGCGTCTTGATCACGGATAGCCGCCTGATGCCATTGAGGGCAGGAGTCGTAGGTGTCGCACTCGGCTACGCCGGCTTTAAAGGCATCCGCGATTACCGAGGCCGTCCCGATATTTTCGGCCGCAAACTCAAAATGTCCCAGACCGACGTAGCCGACTCCCTGGCCACCGCCGCAGTCCTCGAAATGGGTGAGGGCAGGGAGCAAAGGCCTCTCGCGGTCATGTCGGATGCATCTGTTGAGTTCATAAACAAGACCAACACTAAAGAATTACTCATTCCACTGAAAGAAGACCTCTACTACCCGCTTTTCACCAACCTTCGCTAAAAATCAAAGTCTTCGCGCTTGAGATGTTCCATGTCGCTTGCGGCCGCAAGCGACATGGAACATATGTTTTTGCATATATGCGATTTACAGCACAGATCGTCCACATCGCGAAAAGAGTGCATATACCTCCATCATTACAGCTGTAATGATGGAGGTATATAGGTCTGGTTCAAACTTCTATCCTTTGTGGTGGTATATTTCTCCCATGCAGCACAAAATAGTCGCTGTGGTGGCGATAGGGAAAAATAGGGAGCTTGGTATGAAAGACAAGCTTCTTTGGCATATTCCCGATGATCTCAAACGTTTTAAGGCGCTTACGCGCGGCCACCCGATCATCTTTGGCCGCAAGACATTCGAATCCATTGTTGGCTACCTGGGAAAGCCTTTGCCAGATAGGACCAATATCGTGATTACGCGCGACCCCAATTACGACAAGGGTCTTGCGGAACGCAAAATTTCCGGCGTTCTAATCGCACGGTCACTGAAAGAGGCGATTGAAATAGCCAAGACCCAGCCCGGCTCCGAAGAAATCCACATAGGCGGCGGAGCCCAGCTCTACGAACAATCCCTGCCGCTACTCGACAAACTCTGCCTCACCATCATCGACGATACCAAAGAAGCCGACACCTTTTTCCCTGAGTACGAACACCTTTTCACCAAAAAAACCTTCCAAGAGTCCCACGACTGGAAGGGTCTGAAATATTCGTGGTCAGATTTAGAGAGGAAATAGCACAAAATACTGCCAAAATTTGAATTGACTACTGGCTAGAAATGTGTTAATAAACGTGCGGTCCTGCTCTTTGAAAGAGTAGGCTCAATAGTACGCAACAAGTAGAGAAGGAAATCGGAATGACTCGTCTTGCTATAACGCTGACAGGCGTTTCCCCGATTCTGATGAATCCGATGACAGAGGAGATCCTCGATCAGCTCTGGGCACCCAGCGGCGGCCGTAAGGCCAAGCTTGAGGTCACGCCCAAAGCTGCGGCCGAGGGCAAGGTCATCCGAAACGAAGAGGGGCAAGTTGGCATCCCTGCAGAATATCTGCTCGCAGCCCTCGTGACTGCCGGCAAATTCGTCAAGTACGATGCGCGCAAGAACATGTCGACCAACGACAGTTCTCTCGTCCCTGCGTTTTTGTTCTTGGAAGGCATGTTCTACCCCTTCAAGAACCAGAAAGAGCCATGGATCGTCGACAAGCGTCGTGGCGTGCTCAATAACGCCGGCAAATCGGTCGCTGTCTGCATCGTTCGCCCGAAATTCAACAAGTGGGAGTTCGATGTCGATGCGACTTTTAAGGATATAGACGAGTCCAAAGTCCTTCGACTTTTCGAGTATGCGGGCAAGGTCGCTGGACTCTGCGATTTTCGGCCGAGCTGTCGTGGCCCCTTCGGACGGTTTGAGGTGACTCGCTGGGAATCACAAGCTGATACCAACGAGGAAGTTGAGACCGAAAAAATGTTCGAGCGATCTGAAGCCGCCGAAGAAGAGGATCGACGAATTTACGCGGAAGAAACGCGTGAAGAGGAAGTCGCTTTGGCTAAGAGCGCCTGACTGCGGCGTAGTTGACTCCGGTTCCGATGCGTCAGCTGAGGCACCGTTCACTAAGGGGCAAGGGCAATTTATTGCCCTTGCCAACTTATACTTAGTCACTTTGTGGTGACACTTGCATTTGAAGTTACAAATACTTGCTGACGAGTCAGGCCAACTTATCTTCCGTCACGTTCGCTGCTCTTCGGGGCAGGGACATGATCACCCATGTCCCTGCCAAACTTCTTAAATAAATTCTGATAGTCGAGTGTGAACTCGGCCTGATGATTCCGAAAGGATGAAATCAGAATAGCGACAGGCCAGGTGTGTTCTGTCCGGGTAATCTTGCGCATGCACGTGTGCAGACTTCTATGGGGTGGAGACACGAGCGATCGCGTCTCCACCAAATTTCTTTTTCTGATACCGGGATGTGTGTCCCGGCTGATGATTCCGAAAGGATGAAATCAGAATTGTGGTGACGTTTGTTCCCGTTTGGACCGGAGTTGTTTGCCCCGGAATCCCACGGAAGAGTAGTCTGAGGGTTGGGGACAATGTAACATTGTACCCAACACATGCGATCCTTGATTTATTAGCTCATTGCCTAGTGAGCATTATGATATCGGCTTAGCAGGCATAGGTTGCGTGGGGAAAACTGCGCTCAGTTCCCGTCAAGTCATCTGCGGGCCAGGAGTCCCGAGAGACTCCTGGCAAATTCTTCAAGCCATTCTGATAGTCGAGTGCGAACTCGGCCTGACGATCCGGAAACGGTGAAATCAGAATCCAGTGCTGTTCAGTATGCAAGTCCTTTGCACCCCAGCGTGAACTTCTGTGAAGAACGCTCCGGGCCGCGGGCGAGTTTCGACCCGCCCGCGGCATATTCGCTCTTTGATTCATTAGCTCATTGCAAGATGAGCCTACGGGGTTCGCCCACGCACGGAAAACTTGGGTTTGTTCACGTGTCCAAGACTAGCCTACGGGGCAGGGACACTAATAAAGTGTCCCTGCCAAATTTCTCAACAAAATTCTGATAGTCGAGTGTGAACTCGGCCTGATGATCGCGAAAGCGTGAAATCAGAATGCTGCTATCTGCGGAAGTGCCTGGCAACCTAGCCTCGAGTTCCCCGGGGTACGCTGTGGGCTCCAGACAAGCTTTTGCTTGTCTGGAGCAAACATACTGTTCTTTGATTCATTAGCTCATTGCAAAATGAGTATGTAGATGGGTATTGACCGGTTACGTCCGTTCTCGTTGAGTCCATCTGCGCAATCGTCAGCAACGCTAAGGGGTAGGGGCGAGCGATCGTCCCTACCAATTCCGATCGTCAGGTGTGCGCCTGACCCGACGAAGTTGAAAAGCAGAAATCGGAATCTCTGTGTGGTCGTGTATGGTCGCGCTGTGTTTGGCAGAGTTCGTTCGAGTAAGGTTGCGCTGTCTACGGGCCAGGAGTCTCTCGGGACTCCTGGCAAACATCACTCCATTCTGATAGTCGAGTGTGAACTCGGCCTGATGATCGCGAAAGTGTGAAATCAGAATTTGGCGTGGTTACCGAGAGTTCTGTCCAGTTGCCTGGACTTCAGTCACGTACTCTATGGGCCAGGAGCTTTCCCAAAAGTTCCTGGCAAATCTTCTACTTCTGATACCGAGATGTGAGTCTCGGCTGACGATTCCGAAAGGATGAAATCAGAATTTGTAATTGCCGCTCACTATGCGTAGGTCATGTATGCGGCGGTAAGCTATGTTGTGGGCCGCGGGCGAGTTTCGACCCGTCCGCGGCATATTCGCTCTTTGATTCGTTAGCTCATTGTAAAAAGTGAGCATTACGAACTCGGCTTGCAACGCTTAGGTTGTGTGGGGCAAGCTGTGCTCAGTTCCCGTCAAGTCATCTGCGGGCCAGGAGTCCCTCGGGACTCCTGGCAAATTCTTCAAGCCATTCTGATAGTCGAGTGTGAACTCGGCCTGATGATCCGGAAACGGTGAAATCAGAATAGTGCTAAGCATGGCAGTCCAAACTAACCAGGAGTTCTGAAGGGTAAGTTTAGCTACGGGCCAGCGGCACAGTCTGCCGCTGGCATACTCGCTCTTTGATTCAATTAGCTCATTTGCAAAAGTGGGCAATTCGGCCTGGTGGCGTTCACAATGGCTATGAACGCTAGTCTTCTGTCGTCTGCGGGGCAGGGATGTGAGAGCTCATGTCCCTGCCAAATCTATCAAATTCTGATTGCGAAGTGTGAGCTTCGCCTGATGATCCGGAAACGGTGAAATCAGAATCCAGTTAGCGGCAGCAGAGTTTCGTTCCCCACGATTCGCTGCTCTACTGCTACGGGCCAGCGGCGTGCATTCGCCGCTGGCATACTGTTCTTTGTAAACTCAAGTCTCTGAAAGGAGACCACACATGAAACATCACGATCTGATGGACGTGTTTCCATTCGATCGCCATCCGCAGATGCGCGATGGTCAGAGGATCGCTATCCAGCATCTCTCGCAGTGCCTGAAAGACGTTCC
>JAGVDT010000012.1 GCA_020058565.1 Minisyncoccota bacterium
AAAAGCGCAAATTGCAACCGCAGTACAAACGGCAACCGAAACCGAGAAAGGACCAAAAAATGTCTCTCAAGGAACTCGAGGAAGTGACGCGGGACGAGGACGATGATCCGCAACGGCGGAGCGTGCTCGCCGACAGGTTCTGCAAGGTCGGCGCAAACGCACTCAACGCACTGATTTGCGGAGGCCTCGTCATCTTCGCCATTGTGGCGCTGTAACAGCGATCGCTTCGCAGAATTTCCAAAGGCGGAGGTCGACAGTGTCGACCTCCGCCTCCATGATCAGCAACGAGCTGGAAAGAAAGAAAAATGACACACGAGAACCCCAAGAAAGATGATGCGCCCGAATCGTGGCCGCTCATCGACCGCTTCAATGAGGTCGGTGAGGTAGTCTGCTGGATGCTCTTCGCACTCATTACTGCGATCGGCATTCTTGCTTGGCTCCTCACCTAAGCGTAGCAACTGCCGCATTCTCCTCCTTGGCGGGGGTCGACGACATCGACCCCCGCCCTATCGTTATTGCCTCTCGAGCTTCCATCATATTTCACAATCGCCAACCGCCCCTCCACAGGGCGGTTGCTGCTATTTATGGCTGAAAAAGTCTGGAAAATGTTAGCAGACGCGGCGGCGAGCGCAAACTGCATTGGTGAGAGATTCGGTCAGGCGTTCAAAAACGTCGGCAATTTTTGCCGCACGATCCTGGCTCGCGGTTTTGCGCACTCGCAAAACATCGCTCGGCCTTTCGAGTCTCTCGCGGAAAGCGCGCAGGCGCCTCCCTCCTCTCCGCTGACAAAATATGCTCCTTGCGGGACTCTTTTGTTACATCGGGCTGTGTGGTACGAGGTTGGAACTATTTTAGCAAATGAAAACCGCCAGATGGTTAGAACGACAGCGTGAAGGAGGACACCTACTTTTTCACATATTACAGCATGCATTTTTACTGGCGCGAAGAATATTCTTCAATCGCAACGACGCTATCGCTCGAACTTAGCACATCGCCGTTCGAAGCATTAAAGCTATACCAATTGTGGACGTTACCGCTTTCGGCGAGGATGAGCCCGACACAGTATCCGAGGGATTTGCTGAAAAAGAGTGATGCTGACACTGTTTCGCCGGGTTGTTTAACATTTTCGATGGCTGCATTCAGATTACCTTGGTAAGCCACCTTGCATTCCTCATCTGATGTAGGTGTATTATAGGAAAACGCTCTTCTATTTTCCGCTAGCGTCTGTAGGTAGGCTTTTACCACATTCCACTGCGGTGAGTTTGGTTTAATTGCAACGCCGTCGGGAGTAAAGAAAAAGCCAATTACCGCGTGATAATCATCGTCAGATTCAAAATATGCGTCTGGGAAATCTGTAGCGTTAACAGGATACGCTCCTTCTATACGTGCGAAGTTGCCCGCAACGCAGGTCCGAAGTGAACTGCTATAAAATATGTCTAAGCTCGTTTCTATAATCGTAAGAGACGGGTTGTTTTGGTGCAAGTTAATGATCTGTTGTTCGGCAGCAGGACGCAAAGTTTCCCAATACGCATGCATGCATTCGTCGGTACCCGTAGCGGTGACATTCGATGCATTTCCAACGGGCATTTGCGTGGAAGGATAGGTCGGATTTGAATAATCACCCTGTGGTAACGGCGAAGACTGTGATACAAAGTCCTGTAACGTGGCTCCCCAGGTGTCGTATCCTTGTTCTCCGCTATCCGAATACGGGCGCACCGCGACGTACCAAAAGGCAAAATAGCACGCTCCGAGTACAAGCAGCGTAGCTATAGCTAACCCATAGTAAAATAGCGCCGGATGCGAGGAAGTAATTTCCTGCTCAACTACCGGAGGCATTCAAAAAGTATAGCATGTGTAATTTAGCGCACTTCGTGAACGCTTTTGATCGAACCGAAATGAACATCGCATTCAGCAACACGGAACGAATTACTAAGGCTTTAGGGGTGCGAATAGGCGATTTGGTGGATTAGGACACAAAACTTCCTTGACGTAATTCGTTGACGGCGCGACTATCAATTCAGGAACAAGCGCCCTTTGACTCCTCACATATCGCACGCAGGTTTACGCCTGTGGCTAGATCTGTGGAACGGGATAGGCCACGCGCCAATCGATTCCAGCTAGAAAGCAATCAAAATTACCACCATTACACCGGTGGTCGTTTGTGATGTTTTCAAAACTGCGTCTTGTACCGAACTGGTACAGATGAAATCGAGCGACATTCTCACCAATTCAATAGCGAACTCTGCACCGTCTGACGAAAGACGGTCTTTTGGATTTTCTCCCGAACTCATCAAAGAGTGCCAGCAAGTCTTTCTCGACGAGGATGGCATTTTCCTCACCAACGAACAGGCCACCGAATGTCTGCGCGGGTTCGCTGGTCTCTACATGTCTTTTGCTGATGGTGTTCCGCAGCCGCCCTCCGCCTCTCCCTCGCCCTGCCGTGGGGAGGGGCGGAGGCGCGGCGCGCCTCCGTTCCCGAACCCTGACTTGATATCCCCTCACTGTTGTAACAGGTGAGCTTTCTATGCATGTCATCTACCGAAAATCAGGAAGGCTCGTTGAGATCACGGAGACGGAGAAAACCCCGCGCAAGGTACGCGTATCTCATGCCCGAATCAAACGTGCTGTATACGGTGCACGGCGACGCGATAATACGCGAAGAACACGTCACATATGTGTGCGGCGGGTGTTTGCTGCTCTTGATGAATTTGGGTGCCCACTCTTGGTTACTCTCACCTTCGCCGGAGACGCTTCCGACGCCTCACATGCAAATGACGCTCTTCGCCGCTTCCAAGTGCGGTTGCGCGCTGCATATCCTGAAGCGCAGTCCCTCTTTATTCCAGAACTTTCCCCACGCGGACGAATCCACTTTCATGGGCTTCTTTTTAACGTGCCGCTGTCTCTTGGAGATACGCGCTCTGGTCGACGGGTTGCTTCCTACGGTGAGGAACGCTCAACACGAGTCATGGCAAAATTGTGGGGAGAAGGTTTTGTCGATCTCACTCAGACTGATGGTTCTCCAAAACTGGCGTATTACATCAGCAAATACATCACCAAAGGGGCAGGACACGTCCTCTTTAATGCTATGAGGCTTTTACGCGTATCACGAGGCTTTCCCAAAGAGTTTGTTGTTAGGGGTGAATTTGCTGCACACCTCGCTAACCAGTATGCTGCCCGTACGCCATTCAGGGAGTGGTCGGGCGACAGTATCTTTCTCGGAAAAATCACGAAGAAAACGTACATCCAAGACCATACATGAAATACATCCTCTATTGCCGCAAATCCACTGACACCGAAGACAAGCAAGTCCAATCGTTGGAATCACAAGAAAGTGAACTGACGAAACTTGCTGCATCACAAAATCTCAACGTCATCCTCACGCTCAAAGAAAAGATGTCGGCAAAGAGCGAGGGTCGCCCCATGTTTAACGACATGCTGAAAATGATTCGTGCAGGAAAGGCTGATGCGATTCTGTGTTGGAAAATGGATCGTCTTGCTCGCAACTTTATTGATGGCGGTCGAGTGATTGACCTTTTGCAACGCGGCACCATCAAAGAGATTCGCACATTCGAGGCAACACACCTTCCTTCGGACAACGTCCTCATGCTCGCGATGCACTTCGGCATGGCAAACCAGTACATCAGAGATTTGAGTACCAATGTGAAGCGCGGTATTCGTACAAAACTGGAGAAAGGTATCTGGGCGAATCGTGCGCCACTTGGGTATCTCAATGACAAAGTGGAGAAGACAATCTTACTCGACGCAACAATTGCGCCATACATTCGCCGCACCTTTGAACTATATGCAACTGGCAGCTACAGCATACTCGACGTTTCCAATACACTGTACAAAGAGGGATTACGAACGCCATCGGGCAAGAAAGTGTATCGCGGCATGATTTATCGTATCCTCAACAATCCATTCTACTCCGGTGTCATGCGCATGGATGGCAAACTATACGCGGGCAATCATGAGCCGATCATTTCTAAGTCTCTGTACGATGATGCGCAATACGTGCTCTCCGGCAAATCACGCTCCTGCACACAAAAACTGTTCTTTCCGTTGCGAGGATTCATGCACTGTGGCGCATGTGGATGTTTGTTAACGGCAACGTTAAAGAAAGGACATCATTACTATTACTGCACAAACGGTCGCTTTAGTTGCTCCGAACACAAAAGCTACCTTCGTGAGACGTATCTGTATGAAAAAGTCGCCTCGCTTTTCGATGATTTGGTATTTACGGATCGCAAGATTGAGCTGATGTACAAGGCGGCGAAGGAAGAAATGGAGCGTACTGGCGGCGAGACTGCACATGCTTTGCAATCGCTCAAAAACCGCCTCCAAGCGCTTCCTGCACGCGAATCACGCCTCTTGGACGCTTTTGTTGCTGACCAGATATCAAAAGACCTGTATGACCAAAAGGTCGAGACGCTCAAACACGAGCGCTTTGATATCGAGAAGCAAACCAGTGAGCTGGAAGCCGGACAAACAGTCCGCACTTTGGAACCGACAAAAGCGGTGTTTCTAGAAGCAAGTAGAGCCAAACATGAGTTTCTTGAAGGAAACGATATGAAAAAGCGAGCAATCGTTGAAAAGCTACTTTGGAACCTGAACATCAAAGACAGAAATATCCAAGAAGTGCGCTACAAAACGCCATTCAACATCATCGCAAAGACACCGAAAGATGCCTCATTTTTACAACTGCGGAGAGGGAGAGATTCGAACTCTCGAGGACCTTTCGACCCTGCCGGTTTTCGAAACCGGTGCTTTCGACCACTCAGCCACCTCTCCGTATTCGCCGGATATTAGCAAAAAAACCTTCCCTTAGCACGTCTTTAAGCCTGATCCTTATCGCTCGGCAAAATCGCGTTAAGGATTGCATCCAACAGCGGCCGGTTCGCGGATTTTCTGTCATACTCATCGCTTCCTAGCGAGCGCTTGTGCAGTTCCCCCGATTCGTTCATAACCAGATGAGCATACCACCCCCTTGTGGCCACAAGCCCCAAAACCCTTTAAATTCTGGGGAAAATAGGATATATTGTGCGGCGTAAACCTCAAAAAGGAGGCCCTATCGTCTAGGGGTTAGGACAGCGCCTTTTCAAGGCGTTAACCCGGGTTCGAGTCCCGGTAGGGTCATTGAATGGGATTTATTAACCTTAAATTTCTCGGAAAGCACGTAAAGATGCTCTAATTTTGGTGTTCCATTAAGTATTTCGTTGTATGTTGGCGTCTCCACGAAGAACAGGCTCATCAACGCCCTTCGAGAGCGTAAATCATCGCTTAAAATAAGGATTTCAGCCGGGTGTTCCATTACATGTTCTGCGTACTGTCGAAAAGCGCGAATTCTTTTCTCCGTGAGCTCTATTTTGCCGCGTTCGTTTTCCGCTTGCTTTATTTTCTTATCGAGCTCACCCACGCGTTCCTCCATCATTTGCTGTACAACGCCTGTCTGCGCCTTCTCGAAGGCATCCAGCGCGCTTGCCAACTCCGCTTTGAGATCCGCGACATTGTGGCTTATCGCTGACGAACTCATCAGGATTTCCTTTTCGCGCTGGCGGTATTTCGATAAAAGGTGGAGCTCAAGTCCGCCCATGAAGCCCTCGACAAACCTCAAGCCATCGAGATACACACCGACTTTTTCCTCAAGCTCCTTTTTCGAAACACGGAAGTATGGGTGCGCCCTTTTACCTGTGGCAGCGCCGCAATGGTAGGCATCGAACTTTTGCCCGGATTTTCCTTTGGAAGCACTGCCTAGTAGCTCTGATTTACAGAACGGACAAAGGATGCACTTCCACGGATACTTGGGATTGTCGCGCATCCGTTTAACGCGCCCCCACGGCGAGTAGTTGTATTTCACCTCAACAGTTCCATCGGGTAATTCGAGAATAAAAACTTTTCCGCGATTTGCCCTATTAAATTTCTCGACCGAAACAATGCCGCTAAACTGTTGCATCTTTATCGGGCGATGCTTCGTCCACTTTTCGCAACTCACGCCAGCATATTCTGTCTGCAGGACTGTGCGCTGAAGTTGTTTGACGCTTAGCGGATTGCAACCGCGTTTGCCTATTCTTTTGGGATTTTCTTTATCACTTCGATCCCAATGGTCGTATTCCCGCGTTTTATATCCTGTCGCATTCAAGCGCTCAACCACTTCCGGATAATCCATTCCCTCCGCAAGCAAATTGAACATGCTTTTTATAAACTCTGAACGCTTCGGATCTTCCTCACGTATCATTTTGGTCTTGGTGTCGCTGACCGCCATTGCCTTATTTCTCAAGCCGTCTGGTGCGCGGCGCACCGAAAATCCGTCCTGTACCAGCTTGATCTCCGCGCCGACCATGCGGGTCAATATCCTCGTTACCTCCTGCTTACTATCGTGGGCCGCCATAAGTTCGCTCCCTTCACTTGGCGAGTACACGCTCCAATCGTACACATATTGTTCGCCCAAGTGTTCGAGGGTATTGCGCTTGGGTTGGATTATGCCCGTAGTGTCCACGAGCTCCACCCCCATCACTTCCAATTTATTTTTGAGATTAAAATACTCGACGGCACCCATGCGCGTGAATCGGTCAATTGCTTTGCAGATATACTTCGTGATGTTGATGCCTTCTACTCGGCGTTTTTTGATGTAGTCGCACACATCCTCGAAATCGTCGCGTTCCGTCGTGGTCGCGGAATGCGGTTTTCGGAACACTTTGTCGACTTTTACATTCAGCTTTTTTGCCGTCAGCGTCCCTGCCGCTTCCTGATCTTGAAGGCTGCCACCTTTAAGTTGAGCGGGATCACTCACGCGACAATCAATTACGGCGTACTCTTCTTTTTCCATAAATGTCATTCATTTTACCTTACCCTTGCCATCAGCTCTCCACATATCGAAGAGGACACCAGCCAGCCTGTCCGAGAGTTCGAATGCCCGCTCTATTTCTTCCTCGGTGAGTTTCGACGCCAGGGGACCTATAGCCCTCTTGTACTCCTCAAGCGTGGGCGCGAAAACTACGCTTCCGCCTCCGTTCCCGTCATCTTCGATAACGAGCCCAAATTTAACACTGACGCCCCACGATTCCGATACCGTAACCTCGTCATACACGAACAGGGAGAGAACAGCGGGCACAGCTTGGATGGTTGATGTTGTCATATTAAGAATTGTTGTTATCGTTTCTATTTTGTAAAAGTAGCGGGTAGCGGCAAATTTTCTTTTCTTCTTCCATATGTAGTGTGTTGTCCACCACAAACCAAGATTGAGAATTTTGAGTAAAAAGTGGCGCTACCCGCTACCTGCGTCTTTTTGCCTCTCAACAAAGCCACATTGAGGGTCGCGGCATTGGTAGCTTTGACCGCTACCATAAGCGGTCCGGACCTAAGCGCCCGTATGCGTCGCGTTTCTTGAGGCTTAATTTCTTGACGGTCTCTTCCGTCGGGAGCCACCGCTTCAGCACCACGCCTTCGCGCTTTACGTCTTTACTCTCAAGGGAGAGCGCCCCTTTCAACATTCCTATGATCTGCCACTGCGTCTGACGCGGAATCTCTCTCGCGAAGTCTTTTGCTCCTGCGCCGGGGCTTATTACTTCGTTGTACACGTCTTTAGCTTGAATGCCCAAGTCCCGACGCTCCTGCGGGAGGCGCAGATACCAAAGAACAACGTCCTCTTCGTAGTCATTGCGCTCCCGACGGCTCTCCTGCATGCCCTTAAGCTGTTCTTCGTCCGAATACTCGTACGATGTCTCGCCAAGCGTGATGGCACGATGATACGCCTCGGCATAGAGTTGGTCACGGTTCGTTCGGATCCACTCGACGTCTGCAATCTTTCCCAGCTTCACCGGCAACCACCGCCGATTGCCGGTCTCGTCCTTGAGGTAGTCAGTGTCGTTTGTGGTCATGGCGAAAACGCATCCGCGCTTGAGGATCGAGACGCCACGCGCGTATGGGAGTCTCACTTGGTCCTGCACTTTCGTGATGATGCCCTTCAACTTCTTGACGTCGGTGCGCGACACGATGTCACCCTCGGAAAATTCCACGATGGCATTCTGCGCGAGGATCATGAGAAAGTCCTTATCGTCGGGCGACACCGTAATCTCGACGTGCCACGGTTCTCCCAACACACGAAGCGACGAGGACTTTTTCCATCCCTGTCGTGCCTCAAGCACTATGACGTGGTCATACTGACAGCCTGGACGCATGATTCGCAGCACCAGTCCTTTCATCCAATTCGCCCCGATTTCTCGATGTATTTTGTCGTCAGGCGTGCCATATGTATGGTAAAGCCACGAATCAAGACGAGAAACGCCGTCCCACTTTAGTGAGAGCAAGTAATCCTTCGGCGGATTTACTTTATTATTACCCGCCACAGCGAGCATCGCGTTCGTCATCATGTCTTTCGATACTTTCACGAAAGAAGGATAGGTAGCGGAGACGTGTCGTATAGCGTCAAAAATGAATTCGTCAGAGAGCAGCCTCCATTCTCCCGACTGCTTATCGTGCGTCTCAGTCATGGACGAAAAATCATTGAGTCGGAGAGCGCCTCGAAATGTACCGTCGCGTTCCAGTACACGACAGATGTTCTCAAGCACGAGAAGCGGCTTCGGGTCCTTGCCACCGCTCATTAGATAGCCGAAGTTTTCATCTATGGGGGCGAGAGAGCTGTCCGTTCCTGTATACACGTCTCGACAGCCTTCAATGGCTTTCGTAATTGTCATTCTTCCGTAGGTTGTGTTCCCGCGCTTCTCATCCCATTTCAAGCGCATAAGCTTCGATGCGCGAAAGATGCGGTCCATGCGTTCTGGGTCCTTCACGGTCCAAAAGGCGAGACTGCTGCAGAGCGCAAGATCTGCCACCGAGTTGTCATTTTTGTGCGTCGAGAGGTCGCCGTCGTAGAGTGCTTTTATTTTGTCCCCATTTTTCGAGGCGAATGCTTTTTCAAGGAGCTTGCGGTCATCGAGGAGTGGCGATACACGCGGCTCATTCTGTCTGGCTGGTACCGCCAAAGGTGGTGGTGCTTCCTTCATCCCGACAAGCGCGTACAGGTCCGCGAGTTCCTTCCGAGTGACAGTGCGCACGGGTCGGTCGCGGAATGCCTTTCCGGTAAATGTGTAATAGGTGCAATTGGTCTGGATTTGAACATCATCCCGTGCCGCATCTTGGACAAATTTCTTAAAGCCCAGTTCTGGCTTACCGTCGCTCACGTCAAACGCGAGGTGTAACCCAGTGCCCGATGGCGAGAATTCGGTATAGGTGTCGGCTGCGTCAACCAGTGCTCGAATAAGCGGGTTCGTGATTACGCCGTTGTGGACGCAATGGTCGAGATCTACCATTTCAATGTTGGAAATATGCCGCGTCGAAGTACCAAGCCCGCCCACACCATCTAATCCAAGCTTGGCTACGTTTGCCGAATGCGGCATTACTTCATCATGTGTGGCGAGTTGTGCCGCGTCGGTCGCATTGACGTACACCCGCTGTCCCTCCTTCATTTTCGTCGGGACCTTAGTCGGTTTGCCGTCTTTGCCGATTTGTTTGGTCCATGTGAGCCAAATCTTCTCGTTGCCAAACGTCTCGACAAAGGCGTTCTGCTGCGCGGGGACTATGTAAATACTTACCCATTCGGAGATGGAAATAGCGTCAAAAGACAATGGGGCACGGACTGTGGTAGTGTTAAGTGACATAAAGGGTTGTTGGTGGAGACTAATAACCGATGAGCATCACCTCCGCGTAAAGAGCGGGGGTTTTGCTTTTTATTTGTGATTTTTCATTTCATCTTGGGCACGACCGAGCGCGTCTTTCTCATCCTCATGCGGCAACCATCGCTGGCAGCGCGGACAGCGCTTTGGATCCTTCGCGCGCGGGAACCACGTGTACTGGCACGTTGCGCATGCGCGTTTCGCCACAAACATTTCACTGAAATCGAGATCCATAAATTTCCAACTTCAACTAGTAATGCCCTAAGTGTATAAGAGTACCTATTTTGGTTTGCAAAGCGTCCGTCCGACTACCACCAACGGGCTCTGTAAACAGAGGTGCTAGGAGTTACTACAAACAGAAGAATGGCTCAATAGAGCCACAAAAAATTTTGCCACCCTGCATGCCAGTTGCCTACATACCACCCTTTCCGCGTCTAACGTCCCTTTTCCAAAACACCCCCCAACCCATACGACTTGAAAGGGGTTATTAATAACCATTTGCAGCATGAAAATAAACATCGAGCCCCTCTACCGCGTCGTTTGGGACGACACGCAGGGCACGTACATCGAGACAGTCGAGCTTCTGGGCTACAAAGCAGTTGATTGGCTGGGACAGATCATCGCTTTCGGGGAGAGCCGTGAGATGGCGTACGAGAACGCGCTAGAGGTTGTGGCAGCCGCTCTTGGCGACGATTAGTCATTGGTCACCCTGTGTTATTAACTCTGTGTGAAGTTTGGGTCCAACGTGTTATTGTGAAGCTGATTTAATAGGGGCTTTTAGCCATATTTATATGCAATATCAAAGAGGGTTTGTGACGGCGCAGGTCATTATTGTCCTACTACTCGGCTTCGTTGTGGCAGGAGGTGCAGGTTATGTTCTCCTTCGCGAACCGTCGATACCGTCAACCGTTACGGAAAACGAAGCCACCCCCGTTGATACAGCAAACGAATCTCTCGCGACTCAGCCAGTCGCACAGGAGACGCCAGCGCCGCCGAAACCTTCCACAAACGTCAGCGCAACCGTCACGCTGGATTGCAGCACGTTTACGAAGACGTTCAGTAATCCGCAGCAAAGCTTCCAGCAACTCGCTGCTGATTTTGACGCCTACTTTCAAACCCCCGCTGCCATAAAGCAGGTGCAACTCTTCCTCTCTGCCTACTATGGTCTCGACAGCAGAAGCTTCGTGACCGGGCGTATGGACAACCTCACCACGATACAATTGAAGCGTTTCCAAGGTGAACAACAGGCGGCTGTGCAGGCGGGGACGATGAATATCCTCACACAAGGCGCTATGTCCAAATCCTGCCCTATACTCGCTGATCGTATTCGGCGCGGGGTATCTACCTCGCTTGTCGGGAATGAACCACTCTCGATAAGCGGAGAGCTCGTGTTCAATGGCAGTGGAGCTCTAAAGAACGAGTACGCGGGCAAAGGTGTGATGATAGGAATGAGGTATACGAACAACAATATGCAGCATGTTGCCGTTGTATCGGTTCCGTATTGCGGAGCCCCGACCAAAATCTTTCCCGTCGTGAACGGTTCGGTGAGCGCAACTCCGGCGTATGACAACGCGCAGGATATACAGGCTTGTGAAGCAAAGGAGTCCCGCCTTATCGCGTCGACTATTTTGCCCGGAGAATCACTTTCTCAACTTGTCGGGACATCGCCAAAGACAACACTTACAGCAGGCACTTACCAAATAGAGGTTACACCTCGAATGAGTCAGGTGAATTTGGGTGTTCTCAAAGGGACGTTCGTTGTCACTCAATGAGAACCAAAAAGAGCTAAATTATGGATGCACCGTCTACACTGCCAGAAAATTCGCCATTAGCGCCCGATGAGGCATCCTCTTCGAAGGATGTTATCGCATACTCGATTGCGATGACTGTTACAGTGGTCGCAGCCGTCGGCATCTATTTTTGGTGGGCGTCTTTTGGACCCGCGACAAGTGCCCTCCCTCCGCTACAACCCGGTGAAATCGCGTCGTACACATACGAAGTCAAAGAAAATCAGCCGGGTGCTTGTAGACCAGGTAATAGGTGGGATGACTGTACGTTTCTCATTCTAAGAAACGGACAAAGTATGTGGACAATCGAGGGCATGGATATACCGCAGCATCTAGGGGGAGGACCGCTCAAGTGGCTAGACGATAAGACGCTCATCACAAGTGCACAAACGAGGAGCGGGAGCGACATCACTACAGATAATTTTTATCTCTACCATCCAGAAACAAACACCAAAGAATTTTATTACAAAACAATCGAGAGCCGCAAAACGGGACCAACAATTCTCGGATCATGGTACCTGTATAACTTTGGAGAGAACGAGTATGACTATGCCGTTTGGCTCTATCGCTCAACGGATGGTAAAGCTATCGCACATATCGCCTCGCGCCCCAGCGTGAACGAGTCGTGGTGCCCCTCGCTCACGGAAGGTATTTCAGCTGATTTGGAAAAGTGCTTCCTCTCCATCACACCGTATGTGACGCCCGCCGTCGGACCACTGGAAACGAATGACGCAAGTCAGTACTCGCTTTCATTCGAGCGAAATACCGATTTTGCGACGCTGCACGTAAAGGGTCCGAGCGAAGAACGAATGTTCCGTCTCGATTTATCAAAACCAGAAGTAAACTATTAATATGTTGGGACAAGTAGTATCAATCGCAGCGATTATCTGGGGTGTCGCCCTTATGATGAATCGTAAAACCAAATTTGCCGATGCTCACCGCAGGCTCTCCTTCGGCGAGCGTTTGCAAATCATTACCATCTGTCTTTTTTCGCCAGTGATCAGCGGACTAATTTTTTATTACGGGTGGAAGCAAACCTTACCAATGATGGCAAAACAAGCGGGCATGATCGCCTTCGTCGTTCTACTTCTGGAATTGCTTCTCGGATTCGCACTCGGTTATCTTATTTATTTTGCATCATGATAAAAGCAATTTTAGCGCTCGTTATGTTTATGGGTCCGATGCTCGGCGGACTCGTTTCGATGTGGTGGTTCAATAAATACGATATGCCGCGCTTCCTGGGCAATCCACAGGCATTCAGAACACAAATCTTGCCTGCCTCGCTCGGATTCATGCTCTTATTCATCGCGGGTTTTTTGCTCTATGTTCTCGCAAGTCAGGAAGCGGTGATGACACTTGGCGCTCCGGTCATGTGGGGCTGGGTGGTAGTAGCGATAGGTATTTTCGTGCCGTATTTCTTTTCGAAAAAAGGGCAACGCGAGTGGCAGTATGTCCCGCGTTGGGTCAAGTGGTATTCGCGAACACTTTTATATGGCGGTATGGTCCCGTTCGTAGTGGTGGGTGCAATCGCGATACATGCCGAGAATGCGTGGTTCAGCTTGGTAGCGGCTCTTCTTGTCGCCGGTATTGGAGCTTACATCCTAAAAAGGAAGAAATACGTAAGCGATACACATATTGATCCAGCAATCGTTAAAGCGATGCAGGTGCGTTGGGGGATGCAAATATGGCTTATGGGTGCGGCATTTTTACTCGCCCTCGGGCTACTCGTTGGTCATTGGCTAGGCTTCTTCTAAGACAAAACCACTTGGGACCAGTTGAAATACCCTCTCCCATTGCAGTATCATGCCCTCAATGGTGTTCCATTCTAGGGACGCTAGGCTCACATGATGGTTCAAATCGTCGCTCGACGATGATTTTAGCTTGAAAATTGGCGCTAATTCATGGGTTTGAAATCCCGGATATTTGTAGACTAGATTTTTGGGAAAAAACAAATTCCTCAAAACCCGCAGTTCTCCAGGCTCGAGCATTTGCCACACCGAAGGAAACTCTCGAATTATCCGAGTGCCAAATTCGACTGCAGATTCGACAGCCGCATCAGGACTAAGCAGATCCTTTCTTGCAAACTCAAGTTCACTGCGTTCGGAACGAATCAGGTCGCTCTTACGAATGAATGTGAAATCGTCAATCAGTCCTTTCAGTTTGATATTGAGTAGTTCATCGGCTTCTTGCTCGAGCTTCTTCAATCTTGCATCAAATCTCCGTGAGCTGACAAAATTCTCTTGCGACTGTTTCTCGTATGTAACACGTATCGCTTCTTGTTGAGCTTCAAGCATATCGTCGTCAGGAGTTATTTTCACCAAGAAGTCAGTGAACTCATCTTCAAAGTCATGTTTGTGAACACCGCGCATGCCTGGATTACTGCACTGCTGTTTTCCAGAACAGCCGTAGTACGCATATCGTTTGTGATTCTTCCCGTTTGTTGTATTTCCACCGCTAATGCTCTTACCGCAATATCCGCAGAGAATTCCCCTGAGAGGAAATTGAGGGTTATCTCGATTCCTAGGGTGCTTGCTTCTTCTCCCTCCGTCCAGAATCCGTTGGACTTCATCAAAGATCTCTTCAGAGATAATCGGCTCATGTCTGCCCTTCACATTCACTCCGAATTTCTCAATGATGACTCGACCACAATGAATGGGATTGCGCAGAATCTTGTACAGCAGCGTCTTAGATATTGTGCGTCCACGCGTGCTGCGCACATCACCTAGAGCGTGCACTTTCTTGAGCAAATTACTCAGAGAAATCGTTTCTCTGTAGTATTCCTCAAAGAGAAACTTCACGACTGGAGCCTGCTCGGGATTCTGAATGATTACCTTTTTCCTCAACTCTGGCGCCTCAATGTTAGTGTATCCCCAAGGTGCTTTGACAGGCCAGTAGCCATCCCGAGCTTTATCTGTCATTCCTATGATTGTCCGTTGTGTGCGAACTTCATTATCGAATTGCGCCATGACCGCAGCCATACCTTCAAACGCATTCCCCGACGGAGTGTTTCCAATAGGTTCGGTCACAGATTTCAATTCGACTCCGCATTTGAGAAACATTTCACGGATTGCATAGTGGTCGGGCATGCTGCGTGCAAATCTGTCTAGTTTCCACACGACCAAATAACCAGTCTTACCTTTATTCTTCAGACAATAATCCAGCATTATTTTCAATTCCTTCCTGTCCGCTGTCTTCGCTGACTCTCCTTCACCTCTGAAGATTCTGAGTACCTCCCAGTGCTCCTTCTCCGCATACTCCTTGGCAGCTCTTTCTTGGCTACTGAGGCTGTATCCTCGGACTTGGTCGTCCGAGGATACACGCACATAGATTATGCAAGTAGACGGTCTCTCCTTCATTCTACTTTTGTTCTGCATGGTGATTACGTGACACTCCGTAATTCATGGCGAACACGATTTCCACTCCGAGAGCTTCGAATGCCCTCATTTGCTGGAAGAAATGCTCTGGATACTTCGACAGAATCTTTGGTTGAACAACGATGAGGAATTCGATCTTCTTTTCCGCCGTTTTACAGTACTCCTTCATATTGTGGAGTGCCGATGTCCGACTCCACGGCTTGTCCTTGAAAACTTTACGAACACGCAGACCCTTACGGTTTGCCAATTGCCGACACATACCCTCCTGCTCGACTAGTTCCCGTAATGCCATTTTGCTCACCCGATTAGTTTTGACGTAGACTATTGCGTTTTTCATAGTTTATTGCCTAATTATTCCTCGTAATTCCTGACTCTCAAACAACTTTTCTCAAACCGAGAATTGGTGAACTGGTAAAAACACCCGCTGAGCGTGTGCAGGCTACGGAGGCTGTTGCTCCCTTGGCTCCCCGTCGTTTCTCTCTGGAGAAACACGTTTGGAGCGATTAGCAGTGTTCCTTACCCAAGGCTTGAGCAAGGCTTCCCCAATTCTGAGCAAGATATCAACC
>JAGVDT010000083.1 GCA_020058565.1 Minisyncoccota bacterium
AAATCGATTCTCGAACGCTTCAGTTGAGCTTGAGACGGTGGTCCAGCCCGCAGCAGGATCGTCCGACCACATCGCGATCATACCGTCAGGTCCTGTCGATGTCGCGGTGAGTCTGGCGAGGAGAACTTCGCGATACGGCGGCACATTGTTGTCGCTTCCGGTATTCGTGTTGATGGTGTGGTTGTGGTTGTTTGCCGCAACGGCAGTCGAAGCACCTGGATTCCTCGCGTTGATGGTTGAGGCGGCGTTGCCGGTTGTACCGGTGATCGTATGCGTATGCGTATTCGCGCCACCAAGCGTGCCTACGGTACTCGTACTTTCTGCGCGGATAAACCTTCCGTCTTGATTCGCGTAGCGGAACCACCCCGCGGGAAGCGAGGACGACGCGATGTCGAACATGGCTATTGCTCCCGCCGGTACCGCCGAAGGATTTCCGGTCGAGTTGTACTGGATAACGACAAGATGGCGGTAAAGCGGCAGGTTGCTCGCGGCCCCGATCGTCGGCGTAAACGACGCGTGCGTGTGCGCCACGACAGGTGTGGCCTGGTTATTGTTGTCAACGCCTTGAGAGCCTCCCGATGCCGCTGTGGCGCTTCCGCTTGCCGAGTGAGTATGCGTTGCGGCTCCGCCATTTTGCCCGGCAGTCGACGACCCGACAATGAAACGCTGATAGAACGAATCGGACGGTAAACACGACACGCATGTCCAGCCGGTCGGAATATACGTCTGATCCCAGAAAAGCAGCATGTTGCCGGTGGCATCAGAGGCCAGACTCCACTGTCTGCCTTCGCTGAAGGGTATGCCGGTTGCGCCCTGAATTTGCGCCGGACCAAGCAGGTAGAGGTACGGAGAAATATCCGGTGCATCATAGACGTATCGGAAGCGTTTGGTCTCTCCGGCTTTTATCTCAAGCGGCCAGACAAGGTTCTTAGCGGACCCATACATGCGCACCTGAGCGCCACCGTAGTCGAGGATGCCGAAATCTTGCGGTACTGCTTCCACGAATTCGCCGACATAATCGTGGGCGGCAACTACCTCTATTTCCATCGCATAGTCTGCGACCGGATAAATGCGGGTCGCTCCGATACGGCGTATGGTGAAAGGTGCGCTTTCTTCGACCTTAAACGAATCGGTTATCCGATGCAGGATGGTTCCTTCGACGGCATATTCTGAAAGCTCGACTTTGTATTCTCCGGTCTCCCCCGCGGGGAAGATTGCGCGGTAGTCAGCCGTCTCTACCACGTTGTTGCCGCTGCACTGACTGGATTGTTCGATTGGCACATTCCGCGCCTCGCCGCTCGGCGTCGTCACGACAAGGCGTAGATCCGCATTGCAGAGGGTGTCGCCGTTTTCGTCCAAGGCCCCCATCATAAGCGTCACTTGCTGGCCTGGCCGGTACGATGATGCGTCCACGTTGAGGACGAGCACTCCCCAGTAGAAATCCACCGTTTCGGTAAAGGTGTCCGAACCCTCCTTCATCGATATTTCCGCCGTGTACCTCCCAGGCTGGAAGGCGCGGGGTTTGCTCTTTATGCGCATTGACCATTTGCCGTCTTCTGCGTACTCAACGGCGACTGGAACCTCCGTTTTCGTCCCGTCACCGCGTTTCAGTTCAATGTCGGAAACTGAGAAGGTGTTGCCGCGGCCGGATACGTTGTTGATGAATTTTGATACGGGACCCCTCTTGGACTTGAAGGTGAAATGGAATTCGGGGTTTTCATCCGCTCTGAACTCAGAAACTCCCGCCTCGCGCTCGATGCCGCGCGCGCTCACGGCCTTATTTTCCGGAGGATGTGCCAGAAGCCATGATTCGCTCTGCAGCTGTGCCCCGAGCAAATCGCCGGAATAGGTTTCGCCGGTTGCCAAAAGCGCGAAGCGTGACGGACCGGATAGACTCGAAGCGAGTGTGACTTTGAAATACAGCGTTTGCCCCGGCAGTATCTGAAACAGTTTCGTGCTTTTTGAGGTGATGCGGTATTCACGCGGAGTCCCAGGGGGTGCATCCGGGCTCGTCGCCTTTTCGGTGTCGGCCTTCACCCAGTCATCCACATAGCGTGTGACTTCGTGCGTGCCTATGATGTCGTTGGCTACGAAACAGCTCGTACCGGAGATATCTACTGACGAGCAGAGGTGCTCGTCTGCGTCATCGGAGCACTGGTAGGACAAACCTGGTGCGCCTTGCCAGCCAGATTCGCAGAAGTACGAGACATCAGCACGATCTGGTTCGGATGTCGTCGTAGCAACGTTGCGCAGGTACTGCCAGAGTTCGGTGATCGCACCCTGCCCCGCGGGAAATGCAGCGTTAAGGGTGAACATATCGGGTTCGGGTCCCGTGTTTGTGATGCTCACATACGCTTCATGCGCGCCGGCGCCTTTGTATGAAGACTTGTCCGCTCGCATGAAAAGCCGGTCCGAGAGATCGTCAGTGTACTCAAACGCGACCTTGTCTATGTCGGAAAGGATCAGCGTATGCGTATCCGAACGCTGCGTATTCAAAGACATTGAGACGTTCGCTCCCGAGTCGTCCACAACGGCAGCGTTGCCGCTGAGAATCTCCTGAACGCGGTCCCTAAAGACCATGTCTACCCAGAGCGCGTCCAGGTAGAGCTTCACCGCCTGCCGTTCATCTCCGCGCACGAACTCTACTTCTACGGCGAGGTCGTCGAGGTCGCGCCATTCGTCAATTGCATCCAAAGTGCCGACGAAATAGCCGCCGTTGGATTCATTCGATATCTGCTCGTTGATGAAAATTTCGCCGGCCGTCCTCCAGGCGCCGGCATGGAAATAGCGGATGTAGAGTTTACCGTCGGCAAACCCGAGGTCTGCAGCGTCGGTAGCGAAAGAAAAGTTCACCTCGGCCTTTACGAATTCTTTTTCTGTGATCTTCCCCGTCAGGCCAAATCCGGAAAAGAGCATGGTGCGGCACTCGCTCCCAAGTATTCGGCACGACGAGACGCTGCGGTTTCCGGTATCGGTCGGGATAGGGGTCGGCGGCGCAATCGACGGCGCAGTGGTAGTCACCGTAGTCGTCGGAACAAATGCGTCCGTGGTGGTGGCATAGACTGTCGGCACCAAGAATGAAAAGACACCCTGCGTGATGCGCCGCGCGCCCTCAGCGGCAAATGAGAGCGTCTTGCCGGAGAAGCTCGCGGTCGTGCTCGCAGTATCCTCGGTGCTCGTCGCGGTACTGCTCGCCACATCTTCAAGTTCGATGAATTCCGGTACAGGTAGGATTTCTTCAACGGTAGTCGAAGCGTCCTCGGGCTCGGGGTTCACGAAAAGTGGCGGAAACGTCGGTGCTTCTTCGAGAATTACGGTCGGGGGTTCTGCCGCTTCCTCGGGCGTACTGGTCGCTGGTTCGGTTTCAGGGATTGAGTCTGTAGCAGTTTCAGGCGTTGAAGTCGCCGGCGCGGACGTCGCCTGCTCGGGCGCCGTAGTCGTCGCCGCAGGCAGCGACACGAACGGCTCGAGGCTTTCAGAAAGTGTACTCGTAGATGCAGCTAGATCGATATACGCGGAGTTCGACCGGGTAAACTGCGCGAGTGGAGCATCCGGCGGCAAGTCTTGGACTTTGGTTTCCTCGCCTGCGCTCCACCCCTGCGCCTCCATCTGCGTTGGAAAAACGTGCGCATGCCGCGTCTCTTGGTACGCGATGACGAAACGGCTGGTGCTCCAGAGGACGTACAGAATAACCGGCGGCGCAACGGCCAGTAAAACGCCTCTTTTCCAGCCGAGTTTTTTTAGCGCGTCAACCATGGTTACGCAGTAGCAAACAAGCCGCTTTGCGGGTCGCAAATTTCATATGTGGGATGTGGTTAAATTTTAGCAACTTTTTCCAGGCTCTAAGCCAAAAAATCGCAATTTCGGGGGATATGAAAAATGCCCGAAAAACTCCCATGTCAAGCAATCTTTTACACAGATAAAAGACGTAAGAAACTCTGCACGAAACCGTCCTCCGGAGCGAAAATTTTCTCGGTTATCGTACGCCGAAGTGATATTTTGCCCTATAGCACGAACTCCACGGCCGTGAGGCCTGAACTATATGCGACGCGCAATTGCTAGCAGGATTTCAAGACGGCACAATTCGACTAACCCTGCCCACGTATCATGCGTTTCAGTTCATAAACGCCCGAATTCACCTGCTCTTCCGCAATATCGAGGACTTCTTTCGTTTCTTCGAGAAATTCCCGTTCGGCGGATGTGAGCTGCGGCCGTTCATCCAAGTCGTTGACCATTTGCTCAAACTGCTCGCGCATCGCAGAAAACACCCGGTCGTTTTTGTCGCCTATTTCAGAAATGCGGTGAAGAAGCCGCATGCGCTCGGACTGGTTTATGTTGCGCGAGTAGAACATCCATGCACCCAACGCACCGATGATGAGTGCAAATAGTATGAGAAGAATTCGCTCGGTAGTCCAAAATGCGCTCGGAGCCGGCGCGGTTTCACCGTTTGCAAGTGGCCTATCAACCTTCGGGAGCGTGAACTGCTTGGTGGTTTCTGCTTTATTGCCAGCCTTGTCGTAGGCGCGGACGGTAAGCGTGGCGTCACCGCCGTCCTGCGGCGGCACCGGCGTAGTGCCATCCGGCATCGCGCTTGCCTGCACGGTAGAGACAATGGAAGTTCCGAGCAGAATTTCATATCGGTCCATGCCGGACAGGTCATCGTCTGTTTTAAAAGAAAGCCGCGGGGGCGACCCGTCGATGAGCGCTACCTCAAACGGTTTCGGAGGAGCCGTATCCACCTGAATTTTTCTTTTTCCGATCGCACCCCATCCCGAGTCGTTCTTGAGCTGGGCGTAGAAATACCAGACGCCGTCTTTTATGTTGGTCAACTTCGTAGAGGTCGCGATCTTCTTCAAATCGGTCTTGGGCGTGTCATTTTCATTTTCTGAGAGCAGCGTCCGCACATCGACATCTTCGGGAAGGACGTTCCACGTAAAGACGGCGGTCGAAGTCGCATACCAGTTTTCCTCCTTCGGATGCGTCGAAGAGTTTATGGTGGGAGCCAGTGGCACCGGGCCTACTGCACCTCCGCCATCATCGGGCACCTCTTCGACGGGCGCGGCATCGGTAATTTCGTAGGTTCCTTCTCCGCCGGTTGCAAATACATCGGTGCCTTTTCCGTCGGCAGCCAAGACCGATCCTTTGGAGACGGACACTTTCGCCGATCCTTTTATTTTTCCCTTAAAGGTGATGGTAATAACCGTTCCTTGCTTTGAAAAAGCGCTCGGCGTGCCGCCACTGAATTCGACCGTGCCGGCGGAATTCGAGAATTTCGGTTCGGCCGTCCACAGAGAAAAAGATGAGCCGTCTTTGGAAACCTTAGCGACCGAAAGAATGTTTTTGTCAAATGAAATAGTGCCGTCCGCAGCGTTCACTTGCTGATCGCCCGGATCGACAACAATCTTGACGTCGAATTCCTCATCGACAGCATGCGTGCCGCTCACGGGTGAAAAATTCAAATCTGCCGCAGAAGCGGTGTCGGCCAACGCGAAAAGTGCAACGACCAAGAGGAGCGTCGCGCCCAGAACGCGCTCACGTATCCGTGAGTGCATTGCCTAATCGTACCGCGAAAAACGGCTTAGCTTGTGCACAGATGGGAATAACACAACACTCCTTCCTTAAAAGCCTAAGCACTAAATCCGAAATTCGAAAAACGGCCTCATGAATGCACAGATGTGGAATAGAAAGAGCCCCACAACGAATCGCAGGGCTCCAAGTGCTGTGATCAGTTCGATAGAACTGCTGATTTAGTGGCCGCCGTGACCCGGGTTGAGCTCGTGCTCCTTAGGCGGAGTGTTGATGTCGACGACCTCCTCGAGGAGTTCTCTGGCGAGCTTCGCCATGAACCGAAGAACGACCGGAAACGGCAGCTTCGCATCCCGTGCGATGCGAGCAACACGCCAACGGAAGCTGTCATCGAGCTGGATTGACAGATGGCTGTCGTGGCCATGCGCCGACTTCATCAGCTCCTTAAGCACCTTGTATGCGACTTCGCCCTCGGTGGGCTCGGGAGCGACATTGACACGCGTCTGAGTCTCGGTCACTTTTATTCTCCTCAAAATGTTCAAGTTTGCATGTCACTTGACATACAGTGAAACCATATCACAAAAATTCTTATCGTCAATTAGAAAAAATGTCTATTTCTGGCTTATCAGCTACTGAACCTGCACGACGTTAATACGCACACCCTTATCGTGCGCTTCTTTGAGCGGCAGTCGGAGCATCAAAATCCCTTCATGCATTTTTGCCTCAGTCTTTGCAGCATCTACTTCGGTCGGGAGGATTATTTGGCGGTAAAACTTGCCCCACGAACATTCCTCGAGCAGGTGCTCTTTTGCTTCATGATTCTTAGCTTCCGCTGATCCCTCCGCTGGAGAGAAATAATCGCCGTTTGGCCTTGCGCGCTGGCCTTTTATCACCACGACATCGCCATCACCCTCGATGGTGACGCCAAAATCATTGATGCTGCACCCGGCAATTTGGGAGTAAATCAAGATGGCGGTCGGAGTCTGATAAATATCCACTTTCAGCTGCTCGGCAGGCACCCCGCCATCCGCTGCCGGTTTGTTTTGAGCCGCCATCTGTTCTTGTTTTTTGTCGTCAGAATTGGCAGCAACGACATCTTTCTTTTTTAGTCGATCGAGAAATGAGGACATATCTAAAAAGCGTGACCCCTCGCAGGATTATACCGCACAATTTCCCGTATATTTCGGATTGTGGATTATTCGCGTTAGTATCGATGCTGTCCGGGCAAAATGCCTATGTCTCCAAGCGGAAGTAGACGCGCATACGCGCGCCCTACAATAAACCTTTCCTGCAACGGACCCCAATCTCGCGAATCAGAACTCTGGAGACGATTGTCTCCCAGCACAAAATACTCATTTTTTGCAAGCGTCGTGGTGGCAATGTCACTTCTTGCCTGCATGGCGGGATCTATGTATGGCTCATGCAGCGTGCGTACCGTACCGCTGAGATCAGTCACCGTAACAACGCCTTTCGCCATACCGACTATTTCGCCCGGCACGGCAATGATGCGTTTGACGAGATACACCGAGGGATCGAAAGGATAGCGCATGATGATTACGTCTCCGCGCTCCGGCTTGTGGAGCCGAAACCAAAGCTTATCTATCACCAAATATTCGTTGGGCATGAAGCTCATTTCCATGGACGCGCCGGAAACAATGAACGGCTGCGCGATGAAAAAGCGGATGGGCAGCGCAATAAAAAGCGCCGCAATCGTGAATTTGAACACCCACCCCAAGGTCCGCCAGAACCCTCTCGAGGCAAATATGTTGGATGTGACGAGCATAGTGCACCCTACAGTAGCACAGTATCTATATTAGTGGGCATGGGGAGACTAGGTCACGGATAAAGTTTTCGCCGACGCGCAAACTTTTCCGTGACCCCGCCTCGCCGCCCGCACCGCTGTGCGGGTCCCCGGCTCCGGCCTTCGAGGCTCCCCATGCTCCTACAAAATAATAGTCGTCCAACGCAATGCGT